>JBDHHV010000017.1:0-77925 GCA_039589195.1 Gemmatimonadota bacterium
CGAGCGCGGAGGCCCGACCGAGCGGTGAGGCCCGTGAGTCGGGCGGCAAGGCGAGCGTCACGACAGGGGCCGCGTCGATCATCTCCATCCATACTCCGGGAGGGGCGCGGATACGGGGCCGAGGCAGGGGCACCGAGTCCCCCGGACTCCTCACCGAACCGAAGATCAGAACGGAGGCCTGTTGCACGCTCCCGACAAGTCCCGTCGCGCTGAATCCGGCCCGGGGCCTGCGGATTCGATTTCCAGGTACCTGCCGGGCCTCATCTTCCTCGTGGGCTCCGGCTCTCTCATCTACGAAATCGCGCTCCTCCGCGAACTCAGGTTCCAGCTGATAGGAGTCTGGATCTCGCACATCTTCTTCACTTCGGTTCTTTGCCTGATCGGTGTGGGGGCGATACTGGTACACTACTCCCGGCGGAATCCGCTCACCCTACTGCGGGACTCGCTCATCCTCCTGACGCTTCTCGCCTATCCGTGCTTCGTGTTCGCGACCAAGGTGATTCAGAGAAGACGTCCGGCGCTGCTGGGAAGCGAGGCGTTCTTCTCCAGTGTTGCCCCACCCTACGATGTGGCTGGCTTCTTGGAGGCGTTCCTCTGGGCCGCGCTCGTCGGCTTCGGGGTCATGTTCGTTCTCCATGGCATCGTCTTCACGCTGATCATGCGGCTCTCCCGCGAGCGCGGCGTGGTCTCGCGGGTCTACGGGGCTGATCTGCTGGGCGCCGGCCTGGGGGCCTTGCTGGCGGCCCTGATCAGCTTCGTGCTCGACCCGGGACAGATGGTGGCGCTGGCCGGCGTGATGCTGTGGAGCGCTGTCCTGCTCGCCCGGGGACCCCTTCAAGTCAGAATCCCGTCTCTAGCTTTCGCCATGAGCGTGCCGGTCTTGGCGGTTTGGATCGCGGTTGGCACGGATTGGAACGTCCAGATGGAGACCCGCACGGCCTGGAGGGGAGACGCTCCGGTCCGGACGGCGTGGTCCCCTTATCAACGGGTGGACGCGCTCGAGTTACTCGATGGCGTTGAGCTGTACACGGACAATTGGCTCTTCTACCAGGTGCCGGATCCGCGGGTGCACCCGGATGCCGACGAGAGCGACGCGCTGTTCCACCACCTGATCTTCGACCTGCCCGCGGCGCAACCGAAGAGGGCGTTGATCATCGGTAGTGGACTGGGGCGCGATGTCATCTCCCTGCGCGCCGCCGAGCGGACGCGGCCGGAATCCGTCGGCCCGAGCGAGGTGAAAGCCGTGGAGCTGGACCAAGCGGTTATCTCTCTGGCCCGGCAAATCCCGTGGATCTGGCGCGACTACGGGACCGCCGAAGTAATCGTAGGTGAGGGGCGGAACTTCCTCGGAAGCACGGAGGAGCGCTTCGACGTCATCCACTACGCCTACCTCGACGCGAGGGCTCAGATCTCGATCGTTCTTCTGGCTGACGCGATGTTCCTGTACACGGAGGAGGCTCTCCGCATTGCGCGGCAGCGGCTGACTCCGACTGGCTATTTCCTGGCGAAGAGGGTCGTGCCCGCCGACATCGAGGGAGCCGTCGTGCAGCGGGCGGTCGCGACGCTGGAGCGTGCCGGGTTGGACGAGCGGTCCGCGCTTGTCGCCCTTAGCCGCACCGCCGTGAACGTACCGGGCCGATCGTTCCACACCATGTACATCCTGTTCGCCCGGGGCGACATTCCCGGCCCGATGCGGGCGGATCTGAACGGTGTACTCGCCCGCGAGAATATTGAAGTGCAACCCTGGGACCCGGGAGGGGCTCCACCCACCACGGACCAGTTCCCGTTCTCGATCCACGACGGTCGTACGGTGGTCAGTCAACTGGCCTCTTGGTACCGGACGAGACCGGCGCTGACGGTAGTGGTCTTTCTCTCCATCCTGATCGTCATCGGCGCGTCCTGCCGCAGGACGGGACACGCGCAAATGTTCACGATCGGCTTGGGCTTCATGCTCCTGGAGTCCCTGGTGCTCGTTCAGAGCTTCCTGGTTCTCGGGAACCCGTCGGTCAGCACGGGAGTTGCGCTGGGGGCATTCCTGGTGGGCACGGGGGTGGGGAGTCTGGCTTCTCCCTACCTTCGACGGAGACGGTATCTTCTCTTCGGAGTTCCGCTCGTCGTCCTATCCGGGGGGCTGGTGCTGCCCTCCCTCCTCGAGCACCTGATTCCGATGACGATCCCGTTGAGAGGCGTGGGCTTCGTGCTATGGGTACTCCCCCTGAGCGTCAGCATCGGAGCCTTCTTTCCACTCTCACTGCAGGCCTTCGGCGAGCTCGCGGTTCCGGGCCTCTTGTTCGTCAACCTGCTTGGAAACGCCTCCTCACCGTTCCTGTTTCGGCTCCTGTTCACATCCTACGGCTATTATCCCCTCGCGCTACTGTGCGCGGCGCTGTATGGAGTTGGCGCGGTCCTCCTCTTCAGACGCCTGCCCGGCCACGGGGCGTAGAGACTCGTGGCGGCGCCGGATCCCCTGGTGGAGCGATGACGCGCGTACGCCTCGCGGCCACTGCCCACGCCATCATCAGCGCGGTCTGCGCATCCGTGACCGGGGCCGGAGCCCAACAGAGCCACCCCACGTGGACCGATGCCGACATTCGAGGAGCCTGGGCGTCCGAGGTGTACGCCCTCGCGGACGGCACCCGGCACACGGTCCATGGCCGCATCTTCTTCACCGACTCGGAATGGCAGGTGCTGTTCTTCGTGATGGAGGAGGATGAGCCGCGCCGTGGCTCGGGAGAGGGCGGCACCTATACGCTGGACGGGGACCGCCTGGTTCTCACCCACTTCTTCAACCTCTCGGCGGGTGAGGCGATGGCCGGACTCCCGGAGAGCCCTCTTCGCATGGAGGTCCGCCCTGGCGACGGTCCCACCGAGCCGACCAGGATCCGTATCGCGGGCGACCGGATGACCCTCTTTTTCCCGAGCGGCAACTCGATGGAGTTCAGGCGGAGCTCGGGTTCGCCGTAGCCGTCTGGTCAGGCAGGTTGTCCGGGTCGCTGTCCGCACCCGGGCCGGGCAGCGCGAGCTTGCCTGCGAGCGCGGCGAGGCGATCGACGAGCTCCTGGATTTCGGGCGTGCGCCAGTTCGCCATGCTACGGGTGATACCGCGCGCGGTGAGGATACCCGCGGCGATCGCGAACACGAGTACCAGGACCACGAAACCCGCGCCGGTGCCAGCCGGTCCCCCCCGCGCCACCAGCATCCACGCGACCATCGCACCTCCGGCAGCGCCCCAGCTCGGAGCATGCCATTTCCAGCCAGCCAGCTCCAGGCGCTCCTCAACGTGGATCCGCGTTTCACCGGCACCTGGCGTGATCGTAACCAGGATCTTCCGACCCTCGTTGCCCGGGACAGCGGGACTCCACGTAAGTGAGCCACCCACCGTGGACACATGGCCCACCGTTCCGAGGATATCCTGGATCTCGTTCACCAACTCTACGTGCGCCGATCCGGGCACCTCGCCGTGGATCACCCGGTCGGCGACCAGCATGCTCTTTCGCAGGTCCACCGCCCCGGGGTTCGCTCTTCTCTCCACCGCTCCCCCGGCCACCCCTCGTGCCACGAGGGCCAAGGAGTCGCGCGGTGGCCGCACCGCTCGGGTGGCCTCGCGCACCTGGGCTGGCGCTATTCCTACCTCGGCTGCGATCTGCTCCACGGCACCAATAGAGTGCGCGACGTCCTCACCCGTCTGCGCGATCTCGAGCTCTGCGGCTCGCTCCAGGATCTCCCGTACTTCGGAGTCGCGGAGCTTCTCGCCGCTCTGCGACGCTTCCACCAGCGCATCGGCGAATGCCCCAGGCGTCGCGAATCGGTCCGCAGGTCGAAGGGCGAGAGCACGGGTCAGCACCTGCTCTACTCGGCCTGGGAAGCGGTCCAGTCGTTCCCGATGGCTCGGTAGCGCATCGACGAGCCGTCCCAGTCGCACGGCTTCATCCGTCGGCCACATCCCCGGGGTCTCGCCGATCAGCAGCTCATACGCGACGCACGCGAGCGCGAACACATCGGTCTTTTCATCGACGTCCGCGCGGCCCGCCGCCTGTTCGGGGCTCATGTACCCGATCGTACCCATCGGGAAGCCGCTACGCGTCAACGCAGCTTGCGATGCGGAGCTGATCGCTTTTGCGACACCAAAGTCCGCGACGATCGCGAGCCCCTGTGAGAACAGGATGTTCTCGGGCTTGATGTCTCGGTGAACGACGCCCTGGTGGTGCGCGTAGTCGAGCGCCGCCGCTACCTGCTCGGTGACCGCCGTTACCACCTCCAGCGGTAGCGGCTCCGCAGACGAGACGCGCCGACGGAGAGACCCTCCCGCGACGTACGGCATGACGTAAAACACCATGCCGTCGCTCTCGCCCGAGTCCAGCAGGGGCAGGATGTGCGGGTGATTGAGCGACGCGGTGATTCGAATCTCGACCAGGAACCGGTCGGACCCCACGGCCGCTGCGAGTTCGGGGCGCAACACCTTGACCGCGACCGCACGATCGTGCTTGAGGTCGCGTGCGAGGAAGACAGCCGCCGTACCGCCGCGGCCGATCTCACCCTCGAGGGCGTATCGGTCGGCCAGTGACGCCTCGAGCCGCTCGTATCTATCTGGCATGGCAGTGCTCCGCCGAAAGGCTAGCGCCAGGCTACTCCTGCCGTGCCGAACTCACCAGTCCTGCCCCCGTGCTCTTCACCAGCGGCGGGGGTCCGGATGCTGTGGGCGCTGCCAGGACCTCAGCGGGGGTGGGGCGGATGCCCGACGATCCGTTCGTAGATGATGGGGTCCGTCGCTCCCTCCGTGGCGACGACGACGGCGACCGAGCCCGAATCGAGACCCAGTAGTTCTCGTGCTTCCGAATCGGAGGCGGCCCGGAGCAGCGCGGCCGTCGACGCCGCCCCGGACTCCCCGACGGCGATCGACGGATCGTCCCCCCCGGCGGCGGCGAGCCGGCGCATGGCCTCGACGGCCGCCTCGTCGGAGATGGCGAGGAAGAAATGTGCGCCCGGCCGCAGGATCGACCAAGCGAGAGGAGACGGTTCGCGGCACGCGAGCCCCAGCATCATGGTGTCCAGCGGTCCCTCGAGGCGCACGGGGTGTCCGGCACGCGCGCTCTGGAGCAGGCAATCCGCCCTCCCGGACTCCACGACCACCATCGTCGGCCGTCGCTCACCGAGCACCTCCCACAGGTGAGCGGTGACGGCTGCGGCCAGCCCGCCCACGCCTGCGGGGACAAACACGTGGGTGGGAATCGAGTCCGCCGCGAGCTGCTCGAGAACCTCGGCGATCAGCACGGTACACCCTTGCATCATGTCGCGGCCTACCTGCTCGGTCGCTCGACCCTCGGACTTGTCCGAAATCACATACCAGCCTTCCGTCTCGGCCGTCGCGCGCGCGAAGCCGAGTGCCTCGTCGTACCCCCCGTCCACGCGTACGACCTCGGCCCCGTAGGAACCCATCGCGTCGGCTCGGCCCGAGCTCATCCCGCCAGGCACGAAGATCACGCACCGGCAACCCAACAATCCGGCTGCCCAGGCGAGAGAGCGACCGTGGTTGCCGGTGGACGCGCAGGTGACTGTCGTTCGCGAAAGCCGTTTCTCGTGATGGGTCTTCAGCTGCTCTAGCGACGGCGGGCGCGGATCTGCGGTTCGTTCGGAGATCTCTCGGCCCAATAGCCGGACCGTGCCGTACGGTCCGCCGAGCGCCTTGAAGCTCCCGAGACCGAAGCGTGGCCCCTCGTCTTTGTACCACACGCTCGTCAACCCGAGCTCGCGCGCAAGTCGCCGGAGGGGGTGCAGGGGCGTGGGCACGTAGCCGGGCCAGGACCGGATCTCCTCGCGCGCCGCGGCGTGCCGTTCGAGGCTCAGGATCTCTCGCTCGGGGTCCCCGTATGGGCGACCTTCCAGGTGCGGACTCGCGAACAGTCGCCAGTGGGCAGACGCCCCGGCACCCGGGTCAGGGATCATTGGCAAGAAAAAGGGCCGTCCTCGATCAATCGAAGACGGCCCTTATCGGCTCGATCAGCCGGCGGTCCGCGCTTAGGCCTCGGAGCTCTCCGTGGTCTCCGCGGTCTCCGCGGTCTCCGTGGTCTCCGTGGTCCCCGTGGTATCCGTGGTCCCCGTGGTCTCCGTAGTCCCCGCGACCTTCACGACGTTGTCTGCGGCTGGGCCCTTTCGCCCCTCGACGATCTCGAACTCGACGCGATCGCCCTCGTTGAGGGTCTTGAAGCCTTCTGCTTGGATCGCCGAGTGGTGGACGAAGACATCGCCCTGGCCATCATCCAGCGCGATGAAGCCATAGCCCTTTTCGTCGCTGAACCACTTTACGGTCCCGGTGCTGGCCATGTGCCTAACTCCCGTGTCTCTGGTGGTGTGGTCGGGAGTCCGGGCCCTGCCGTAACTACCGACTACATGCGCTCGCGGTTTTCGTCCCCGCGCTGGGCTGGTGCCCTCCGCTCGAAAGCGGTGTGGCGCGCATCGCGGCGAGTCTACAGAAGCGGTCCCGGGCGCTCCCCAGGTCCCACTTCAGCGCTCATCGGATGCTGGCAAAAGATAATCATGCTAGGCGGTTATGCCAACGACGCATGCTCCCGGACACAGGCTCGCGCTGACGCCGGCTCCGTCGCACCGGGGTCGCAGGCAGTCGCCATCAACCCAACGCGTTGAGGCGGTCAAGCAGCTTCAGAATCCCCGCCGTAATCACCGCAAGCGCGAGTATCTACTGAACCCTGCTGTGAACCCTGCTGACGACCCCGGCGGAGCGGCTCGCCGTGAGCCGGTTCTTGTACGCCAGAAACATCTTGTTCATCGAGCCACTCCGGGCACCCGGCGGCCGAGGGCGCGACCGACCATTCGCAGGCGCTCGCGCCATGGCAGCCTGAGCAGGTTCGTCTTTACGACACCCTGCGTGAAAAATGTCTTGGCCGAGTAGTCGATCGCCACATCGATGACGCATGGGTCTCCGCCGCCCATGACCTCCGCCGCGCGATGGAGTACCGGGTCGATGTGTCCGTTATCGTCCATGGACAGGCACTCGACTCCGACTCCGGCGCACAAGGCGGACAGGTCGTAATCGGGCAAGCGGCTGGCGACCTTTCGGTTGAACGCCACGTCCTGGAACTGCGCGATCTGCGCCAGCTCGCGGTCTCGGAGGACGAGGACGAGCACGGGTACCTCCTGCACACCGGCGGTGAGCAGTTCGAGACCGGTCATGAGGAACGCCCCGTCGCCTGCCAGCGCGATCACCGGAGTCCCTGGACACGCCATCCCCGCTCCGATCGCGGCGGGGACCGAGTATCCCATGCAGGAGTAGTCGACCGGCGCCAGAAGCCGGCCGGGGCGATCGATACGCAAACACTCCACGGCCAGGAAGGTCCCGTTCCCGCTGTCCGCCGTGAAGATCGATTCAGGACCGAATCGCTGCTGCAGCGCCCGCAGCAACAGGTACGGCGAGACGCCCGCCTCGGGATCGGCGGCGGCCGCGCGCCACTGGCCCTTCACCTCTTCGTGCCCCCGACGGATCGCATCGCGCAACGCGGTGTCCGGGTCGCTCGCTTTCAGGTGCGGGAGCAAGGCGTCCACGAAGGCCGCGGCCTCGGCCGTCGCGGCCACTTCCGCCGGGTAGTTGCGGTTCGGTACTTCGGGGTCGATGTCGATGTGTATGAGGGGAGCTGGCGGCTCCGCCCCGTAGCTCCCCGTCGGCACTTCTCCAAAACGGCACCCGATCGCCAACGTCGCGTCGCATCCGCGTGCGGCCTCCCGTGCGAATTTCGGCGCGGCGTCCCCGAACCCCGGCCACAGGAACAGGGGGTGGCTCTCCGGGAATACGCCCTTCCCCTGGAACGTGCTGGCAACCGGAGACTCGAGAGCTTCGGCGAGATGAACGAGGGCCTCGCCGGCGGGTGCCGCCCCCAGTCCGAGGTAAAGGAGGGGGCGCTTCGCGCGGTTCAGGATCGCAGCGGCGGCCTCGACGTCGCCGGCAGCCGGTCCTGGTGTCGTCGACGGGGCGGAGTCCGGGTCGTCCTCTCGAGTCCGACGGTGCGAGAGGAGGTACAGGTTCGCCGGCACCTCCACCATCACGGGTCCCGGTGCTCCGCTTCTGGCGATCCGGCACGCACGACGGACCGTCGCATACAGCTCCTCGCCCCGCTCGGGTCGCAACTGCGCCTTCGTCACAGGCGCGACCACCGCGAGCTGGTCGATGTCGTGGAGCTGGAACGCGTGCCCCGTGTCACGTCGGATCCCACACCCCAGGACCAGCATCGCCACGTTGTCCATGTACGCCTCGGCGATCCCCGAGAGCGCGTGCGTGAGTCCCGCGCCGGGCACGACGTTCACACAGGCCAGGTAGCCGCAAGAACGCCATACCGCATCGGCCATGAAAGAGGCGCTCTGCTCATCGGTGACGAGGATCGGCCGCACGCTCCGAGACTCCGCCAGCGCGTCGTAGAGCTCGATGTTGTGCGTGCCGGGAATGCCGAATGTGAACGGAACGCCCTCATCCTCAAGCGCTCGTACGACCGCGCGGCCACCCGTCTCTCTCATGGTCGCTCCTTCACGCTGGCTCGTCCGGTCGCCAGCCG
The DNA here is from genome assembly GCA_039589195.1 of Gemmatimonadota bacterium. Taxonomy (GTDB): domain Bacteria; phylum Gemmatimonadota; class Gemmatimonadetes; order Palauibacterales; family Palauibacteraceae; genus JBDHAC01. The sequence goes on from JBDHHV010000017.1 coordinate 8,559, forward strand.
TCCAACAGGTCGGCCGCGTCCCGTCGCACCCCGTCCACGGCGCGGTCCGCCAACGCCATCACGGTCAGGTACGGGTTGATCTGGAGCGCATCGGGGAACAGGCTGGAGTCCGCCACGCGCAACCAGGGGATGTCGTGCACGCGCCCCCAACCATCGGTCACGGAGTCGGCCGCCGTGCGGCCCATCCCGCACCCACCCATCAGGTGGGCGGCCACCACCGAGATCGTTCCCGGCCGGAAGTGGCGCTCGTCGACGCGCTCATCCACCCGGTCCGCCTCGGTGGCCTCGATCAGCGGTGGATCCGCACTCGGCGCGTGTACCCGCACCGCTCCGGCCGCCAGGAAGATTCTCGCCGCGGCCCGCGTCGCCCGCACGAGCGCCGTGATGACCTCGTCGGTATAACGATAGTGGACGACCGGCTTTCCTCCCCTGTCCACGCTCACGCGGTTGCCGGAGACGGCGCGGTCACAGGCAAGCACGAGGATCATCTGGAGTCGGGGGAATGCACGCATCAGACGGCTGTGGCCGGGACCGAACCCGCTCAGGTTCTTGGCGGTCACGAACGGGAAGTACATGCACGTCTCGAGGACGTAGCCTTCCTCTTCCGCCCGGTCCATGTAGTAGCTCTTCGGGTGTCCGACATCGTTGGTGATGTCACGCGGGTGCTCCCCGACCAGGATGTGGGCCGGATGGCAGGTGAATCCTTCACCCAGCCGAGGAAGCCGCGCGGGGAGGTCGGACCGGAGGAGCAGCGCGGAGGTGCCGACCGCTCCGCCGGCCACCACCACGATTCCAGCTCGGATGCGGTACTCGCCCGGCGCCCATTCCGAGGGTGCACCTTTCTCGCCGGGACGCTTCTCCGTGACCCGGACGTAGAGCGCGTGGTCCTCGATCCGGGTCACCTCCGCCCGGGTGACCACCTCCACCCCGTTACGTTCGGCCGCGGGGAGCTGGACCTGATCGGTTCCCTGCTTGGCCCGGTTCGGACAACCGAGGTTGCACAGGCTCGAGCCCCGGCAGCCTTTGATGTTCAGCGGGAACTGTCTCGCCTCGTAGCCGGCCGCCCGGCAGCCCTCGACGAACAGGCGGTTGTTGTCGTTGATCGATGCTTCGTCCAGGTAGTGCACGTTGTTCTGGGAGGCGAATCGCTCCGAGCGCGCCCGGACGTCTTCGTGGGTCAGCCCCGGAACGCCCCACCCTTCGATGATCCGCTCGGGCGCGATGAGCGACGTCCCGGTGTACACGGCCGTCGATCCTCCGTAGGTCCGACCGAAGGCCAGCATCATGGTGCCTTCTGCGCTCAGGAAGCCGCCGCCATCGGTGTAGAGCGCGTCGGCCATCTCGATCTCCCGTCCGGTGAGCTCACCCTCCAGGAGCCGGGGACCCTGCTCGAGAACGAGGATGCGAAGCCCATCGCGGATCAGCGGCGACAGCTCCTGGGCGGCCGTGCCACCACCCGCCCCCGACCCCACGATCGCGATGTCGTAGCGGTGCTCGTTCAACGAACCACCTCCGGGACTCGCCGAACCGCCTCCCGAGTCACCGAACGGCCTCCCACCCCTCCGGTCGCGCCCGATAACCGAGCTCGGCGTGGATCTCGGGGCGCGCATAATAGCCCATGAACACGAGGCTCCGCAGACCCCATATCCCTCGCCGGAGGAGGAGCAGGCGTGAGCGCTGCAGAGATTCGAGGAAGCGGCGGCGGCGGGTGGGATCGAGTCTGGCGAGGCTCCGGCCGTGTCGCATGAAGGCGAGTCCGTCGAGAGCGCGTACGAGCAGCACGACCTGCCGTTGCACCCCGTGCGGCCGGGTCCGCAGGGCGGCCTCCGCGATCTCGAACAGCCGTGCCCAACCCGGATCCCCCATCTCGACGGTCTCGGGCACGAACGTCTCCGAGAGCGCGCGAAAAGGCCGTCGAACAGGGGTCAGGAGTCCCATGCCGTATTATAGTTTTGGGGGTACGGGTCGGCGATGCGCGGCCGGAGGAGCGAAACGGCGTATGAAGCAGATATCCGATGTGATCATCGTGGGCGGCGGGCTGATGGGGTGCAGCACGGCCTTCCACCTCGCCGGGCGCGGTGTCGACGTCACGGTGCTCGAGAGGGGCAGCGTGGGCCTGGGCGCGACGGGGCGGTCGTCCGCCATCGTCCGTCAGCACTATTCCAACGAGCTGACCGCCCGCATGGCGCTCCACAGTCTCCGCGTGTTCGAAGATTTCGATGAGCGCGTCGGGGGCGAGTGCGGGTTCACGCGAACCGGATTCCTGGTGACCGTTGCGGACCCGGATCGACCTGGCATGGAGGCGAACGTGGCGCTGCAGCGGGAGGTGGGGATCGAGACGCGGCTGTTGTCCCCGGAGGATCTCGCCGAGGTCATGCCCGGACTGGAGACTGCCGATCTCGCGTGCGCCGCGTATGAGCCGCGGAGCGGGTACGCCGATCCGCACATGACCGTGAACGGGTATGCGGACGCCGCGCGCCGCCTGGGAGCTACGATCCTCCCCGGCCGGGAGGTCACGGGGATCCGGTTCGCGGGGACCCGTGTGGCGGGAGTGGACACGGATGACGGAGGCTTCGACGCCCCCGTCGTGGTGAACTGCGCCGGGCCCTGGGGGGCCGGGATCGCCGCAATGGCCGGTGTCGAGGCGCCGATCGTGTCCAGCCGGGTCCAGGTCGCCACGTTCCAGCGTCCGCCGGACTTCGAGGGCCCGCACCCGATCGTGATCGATTTCGTGCACGGCACCTACTTCCGCTCCGAGACCGGCCGGCTGACGCTGGTGGGCTCGGTCGATCCGTCGGAAGCCGACGATGTCGTCGACCCGGATGAGTACCCGGAGCACGCCGAGCCCGAGTTCGTGGCCGAGGTGGGCGAAGCGTTCGTGCGGCGGTACCCGGCCATGGAGAGAGCGCTCAGCACAGGTGGATTCGCGGGCCTGTACGCGGTCACCCCGGATTGGCACCCGATTATCGATGAGGTTCCGGCCGGGAGTGGCTGCTACCTGTGCACCGGATTCAGCGGCCACGGATTCAAGCTGGCTCCGGCGGTCGGCTTGATGACGGCGGACCTCGTTACGGGCGTCGCGGAGCCGGAGTTCCCGACGGACGTCTTCCGGTTCTCACGCTTTGCCGAGGGCGAGCTGGTGCGTGGTCGGTACGTCTACAGCATCACGGGTTGAATCGCATCCACCGGGGCGACCGCCTCAGGGCAGGTAACTCCCGGGGCTACCACACGGGCTCGTAGCCCTCTGCCACCAGGCTGGGCGGAGACCAGATGTGAACCTTGCGGGTCGGTCCGTTCTCATCCTCGAGCGCGCCCTCGACGTGGGTCCATGCGAGGATCGCACCCTTGAGGTTGAGGGCGTTCCAGCCCCGGTTGGCAAGCTCCTGTGCGTACAGACCGCTTCGGTGCCCCACCGTGCAATACGCGACCACGGTGGCTCCTTCGTACGCGACCGGGTTGCTGTCGAAGTCGTCCGATGTGATCGCACCGGCGATCATCGAGACCGCTTGCTCGTCGGGCCGCCGTACATCCACGACGACCAGATTCTGCTCGCCGAGCCGCTCCTTCAGCTCTTCCACGGTCAGCTCGCCGACCTCGGGGAAAAGCCGTTTCGACCTTCGATATACCGCTTCGATCCGTTGTCGCTTCGCCTCGTCGGACCTCGGCTTCCACATCTGCTTTTCTCCCTCGAGGGGGCGTTGCCGAACGCGCACTGAAACGCTTACCTGAGAGCCTGGTCCGATAGGATACAACCAAAAGCGGGGGAAATATACATGTCTACCGGGAATGCGAAGAACCTCGTTTTGGTCGGCGGAGGGCACGCACACATCCACGTGCTGGAGCGCTGCATCGAAGACGGACCCCCGGATGCCAGGCTCACCCTGGTCGTCGACCGCCGGATCGCCGTGTACTCGGGGATGGTACCGGGCTACGTGGCGGGCCAGTACCGGGCAGAGGAACTCCAAATCGATGCGGTCGCGCTCGCAGAGCGCGCCGGTGCGGAGGTGGTCCTGGCGCCAGCGACCGGAGTCGATCTCGAGGGGAAGCGGATTCTGATCGAAGGTGGCGAGGGGGTGCCCTACGACATCGCGTCCTTCGATATCGGATCGACCGTGATCGGACTGGACGTGCCCGGAGTCCTCGAGCACGCGAGGCCCACGCGCCCGATCGGCGAGTTCGTGCAGGATTTCGAGGCCGTGGTGGAGGAGGCGCGCGCACACCAGGGAGATGACCCCTTCCAGGTGATCGTCGTGGGCGGGGGAGTCGGGGGCGTGGAACTGGCGTTCGCCGTCGATCAGCGTCTGCGGGATGCCGTGGGCCGGGCTCCGCAGGTGATTCTCGTCGAGTTCGGGCCTCGCATCCTGTCTCGCTACCCAAGGTCGATTATCCGGCGCGTGGAGCGCTCGGCGGCGGCACGAGGCATACAGATCCGATGCAACCGCGAGGTGGTGGCCGCCGACGCGGAGTCCGTGCGCCTCGGCGACGGCGAGCGAATCGGCTGCGACGCGCTGATCTGGGTCACGGGGCCTACCAGCCACGAAGTGTTCCGGGACTCGGAGCTGGCCACCGATGAGCGGGGGTTCGTGTTGATAAGACCCACGCTCCAGTTCCGCGACTACGATGACCTGTTCGCGGTCGGTGACTGCGCGACTTTCATCGACTATCCCGACACGCCGAAGGCGGGGGTCTACGCGGTCCGCGAGGGTCCTTACATCACAGACAACCTTTACGCCGCCGTGGAGGGCCGACCGCTCCGCCCGTACAAGCCACAGGGAGATTTCCTCACCCTCATGAACCTGGGCGACGGTCGTGCTATCGGGGCCAAGTGGGGGTTGTCGTTCGAGGGTCGCTGGGTGATGCGCTGGAAGGACCGGATCGACCGAAAGTTCATGCACCGCTTCCAGGCCCTGGCCGGCATGCTCCCCACACCCGCGTAGGGGGCCCTCCATCCATCCCGGTCCATCGCGCAGCGCCGGGCGCTCCTCGCGTGTCTTTGGGGAGGCTGCTGGGCTGGATCTTGCCGCTTCGCCAGGGTACGCAGAGGCTCGGCGTCGCGCGAATGACCCCAGGAGGCTGCTGAAGAACCCTATGCACGGTGAGTAGTTGAGCTTCCAACCGCCATCTGATCCGAAGGGGCCCGTGTCATCGACGTCAGTGCCGAGCGGGCTGCACCCGCGAGTGGCGTTCCTCGCGGCGTGTATCGTTGGCGGCGGCCTGATCGGCGCGTCCCCCCTGCGCGCCCAGGTCGGCGAGTCCGATTCCAGCGCCGGCGACCGCGATTCAGGCGTGACGGCCCGCGATGTGCCTACCGCGCTCGCCGTGCGCCGGGTCGAGGCGATTCAGGTCGACGGGCGGGCGGACGAGGACGCGTGGCAGGCCGCGCCGGCGGCGACCTCGTTCGTGCAGGGAAACCCGAACGAAGGAGCGCCCCCCGCGCAGCCGAGCGCGGTTCGCGTCCTGTTCGACGATGGTGCCCTATACGTGTTCGCGCGGCTGTACGAGACCGATCCGGATCGCATCGCCAACCAGTTGGTGCGGCGTGACGAAGAGGGCCAGTACGATTACTTCGAGCTCTCGCTCGACCCCAACCACGATCACCTGACCGGGTATCGCTTCCGTGTGAGCGCCGCCAACCAGCAGAGCGACTCGTATCTGTTCGGCGACACTCGGGAGGACGACAACTGGGACGCTGTCTGGTCCTCCGCCACGAGTCGGGACTCCGTCGGGTGGAGCGTCGAGATGCGGATCCCGCTCTCTCAGATCCGTTACGAGGCGGCCACCGGCGCACAGACCTGGGGTGTGAACTTCACCCGCAGGAGACTGGCGTCGAACTCCACGAGCTATTTCTCGCTCCAGTCGCGGACCGTGCGCGGTCGGGTCAGCCAGTTCGGCGCGCTGGACGGGATCGAGGTCAGCAGCGATGCGCGCAGGCTGGAGATCCTCCCTTACCTCGCCTCGGAATTCCACCGTGCCGAGGGGGAGCCGGGAGATCCGCTCTTCGATGGGACCGAGTTGACGCCGCGATTCGGGCTCGACGTCCGCGCCGGCCTGGGCACGGCGTTCAGCGTCGATGCCACGGTCAACCCCGACTTCGGTCAGGTCGAGGTCGATCCGGAGGTCATCAACCTGACGGCCTTCGAGACGTTCTTCCCCGAGAAGCGGCCGTTCTTCGTCCAGGACGCGCAGATCCTCAGCTTCGCGCTCGGGAGCCGGTCCGGAGGCGGCGGCGGCGGCGGCGGGTTCAGGGGAGGAGATCAGCTCTTCTTCTCACGACGGATCGGCCGCACACCCCACGGGAGCGGGCCGGACGATGCGGACTTCACCGACATTCCGGGCCAAACGACGATCCTGGGGGCGGCGAAGCTGACCGGGCGCACAGACGGCGGGCTCTCCGTCGGGCTCCTGACCGCCGCGACCGCGGCGGAAAGGGCGGACATCTACTTCGAGGAGGATGGTCTCTTCGACAAGTCGCTTGTGGAGCCGGCGTCCCAGTTCGGCGTCGCCCGCTTGCAGCAGGACTTCCGGAACGGGGGGACGACCCTCGGCGCGATCGCGACGGGGATGCGCCGGGATCTACCCTCGAGCGGGGCGTTCGATGACCTGTCATCGAACGCCTATTCGGCGGGCCTCGATTTCGAGCATCAGTGGGGTGGCGCGCAGAACCGGAATTGGCGCCTCTTCGGGTTCCTCGCCGGCACGCACGTGCGGGGCCCCAGCGATGCGCTGCTCGACATCCAGGAGTCCTCGAACCACTACTTCCAGCGCCCCGACGCCGATTACCTCGAGGTCGACTCCACCGCCACTTCCATGACGGGCATCAACTGGCGACTACAGTTCTCGCGTCAGAGCGCGGAGCACTGGACGTGGTCGGTGTGGCTGGCGCAGATCACGCCCGGGTTCGAGGTGAACGACCTGGGGTTCTCCCGATCCTCCGAGAGACTCGACGGAGGTGCCTCCGTCTCGTACCGGAGCATCGAGCCCGGCCCGCTGTTCCGGAGCTATTCGGTGCGCCTCACCACGTTCCACAGCTGGCGTCAGGACCTGCTTGACGACTTCTTCGATGCCGGGAACTGGGCGCAAACCTACAAGCGTGGGACGTTCAGCCTGTCCAGCAATTTCGACTTCCTCAACAACTGGGGACTGAATCTCAGGACCTCGTGGAACCCCCAGAGCCTGAGCGACACGAAGACCCGCGGTGGGCCGCTGATGACCGAGCCCGGCTCGTTCAGTTTCAACGTCTCGGTGAACACGGATCGGCGAAGGGCGGTGAGCCTCCGGCCGTCGGTCGAGTATCGACCCCGGTCCCGCGGCAACGGATACGAGGTGAGCACCGGGCTCGGCGTCTCGCTCCGACCGACTTCCAGTTGGGAGATCGAGTTCCAGCCGCGCTTCAGCCGCCAGCGAACAGGCTCGCAGTACGTTACGGACAGCGACGCCGTCTTCTACGAGCCGACGTACGGCGACCGGTACCTGTTCGGTGATCTCCTGCGGCACTCGTTCTCCGTGGAGACGCGCATCAACGTCGCGTTCTCCCCCGACCTCAGCCTCCAGCTGTTCGCGCAGCCGCTCGTCTCCACAGGCGAGTACCTGTCGTATCGCCAGCTCGAGACCTCCGAGACATTCGATTTCCTCGAGTTCGAAGAGGGCGTTGCGACGGAGACCGAGGACGGTGTGCTCTGCGGCTCCGGCAGTACCTGCGTGCTGGCTGGGGAACGCTACGTAGACTTCACCGGCGATGGGCTGGCGGACGACTCGTTCGGTGACCGGAACTTCAATATCCGCTCTCTGCGCAGCTCGGCCGTGTTGCGTTGGGAGTACCTGCCGGGATCGGTGCTCTTCCTCGTGTGGCAGCAAGCGCGTCGGGACGAGTTGGAGAACGGGGACTTCAACCTCGGACGCGATCTGGGCGGCATCTTCTCGGCCCCCGGCGAGGACACGTTCATCGCGAAGGCGAGCTTCTACGTAGACTTCTGAGCCCCCCGGATCCCGCGCTCCCAGGTCCCACCCGGGCTCTACTCAACCCCGTCCCGGTGACCCCGCCAAGGTCGCGCCCCGATGCCGCGATCAGTAACCGCATGCAAGAGAACTACTTACGGCAGCGTTCTGGAAGCCCGCCGGCAGATTGCCTACCTTGGGGCAGTTCAGCTGTTCGGCCCGACTCGGAGGTGCAGGCCGTGACCCCGCTCCCGCTCGACGATCTGTCATCCGCCTATCACCCACGCCCCGGGGGACTCCCACTGTATGCCGGCGGCGCCAAGGGAGGCCTGCTGGCTGGCACGGCCGTGTTCGCGGTCCTGTTTCTCTACGACCTGTTCAGGGTTGGCCAAGTATGCCTTTCTCCATTTCTGCGTCTTCGCGGCGATCGGGATCGGAGCCGCCCTCTTCTTCCAGCGCGGAAGCGTAGCGGTGAACACGCTGACGGGAGCCCTGTATGGCATCGTCGCGTGCTCCGCGGCGTTCTACACGGGAATCGCGCTGTTGACGGGGGGCTTTCTGGCCACACCCGACTGGCGCCTCGTGGTCGGGGCCAACGCGGTCGCCGGGGTGATCATGGTCGCCAACCTCCTGGGTGACCGGGACGCAGCCTGCTAGGTTTGCCCGGCTCGCAGCACGCGGTCCAGCGTCATGATGTGCTCCGCCAACGTGCGGCGTAATGCGTTGAAGGAACCGAGGGAGGCTGCGCGGGCGGGGTCGACCAGCTCGAAGCCGTCCGCCGGAAACGATGTGTCTCGCTCGGCGTATGCGGTCCAGTCCGGGATCACGGACTCCTCCAATCGCTCCAACAGCTCCGCCGCCGCCTCCGCCTCCCAGATCCCGGTGCCCGTGGCCCTCGCCGCGGCGATCCGCTCCTCCAATGCGATCAGGTACTTCAGGTCGTCGATCCCTTCCCGACTGCGCTCGTAGTCCAGGGTGGGTCGCAGCGAGCCTTCCCCGGTGTGTATGACCGAGCCTCGCTGGTTCGTTCCGAGATTGTAGTACCACTCCAGCTTTCCACCGACCCCGAGCTTTGACATGCGCCAGAAGAAGAACCCGAACGGGAGGCGGCCGCTGCCGGTGTTCACGAACCACGGGATTGCACCGGTCTCGCGGCGGAGCTCGGAGAGGAACGTCTCGTTCACCAGCTTGCGGCCCCGGTTGTGGTGATCGATCCCGTCCCACCCGTTGTTGAACGCGGCGACGCTCAGGTAGGGCGCCATCTCCATGACCTCCCGGTACCCGTTCATGTCGCTCGTCGTGGCGAGCTCCGGTAGCTCCTCGAAGACCAGGCGCGCGAGCTGCCCGCCCTCGCGGACCCCTTCGAGGCCGCGGTTGGTGTACTCGTCGCCGATGCTGAACAGGGTGAGTTGACCGCGCTCCCGTGTCTCACGGTATAGCCTACGCATGACCTCGATGTACTTCTGTTGGAAGCGCTTCGAGTCGATGGGCCCGTATCCGGGCAAGCGAGTGAGGCTCAGCTGCATCGAGGTCCCGAAGTACAGCGGTTGTGTGAATCCGGCGACCTGGTAGGCCTCGATGAACGCGCCCAGCTCGGTCGTATCGTCGTCATCGATGGGCAAGTGAAACCCGTATAGCGGAGCCACGGCCGTCATGCCGTGCTCGCGCATGTCGGCCAGCTGGCGGACTAGCGCCTCCGGGTCGCGCGGGTGGGAGTAGTTGTAGCCGAGCGCGAAGGGCGGCTCGGCCAACCGAAGCGGGAGCACCTCCAGCACGATGTCGAGGCGGGCGAGAGTCTCCCCCGCGCTCGTTACGGTCACCGTGCCCGCGTAGTCCCCGGGCTTGGCGTCATGCGGAACTCGGACCGTGAGCCAGAACAGGCGAGCGGATCCGGCGGACAACGTAAGGCTCGGACCGAGATCGGTCAGAACGCTGCGACCCAACTCCGGGATGCGCTCCACCGAACGTACCCGCACGTCGGCCGCCGGGATCACACCCATCGGTCCGCTCAGGGCGCTGCCCCTGATGGTGACCTCCTGCAGCGGAGCGCTGGAGCCCAGGGCGAAGGCGACCGGCTCGTACTCGCCTGGCGCGGCGAACAACCGGGCCGTGCGGTTTCGCTGCCCTCCGAGTGGCTCGGGCACCGCGCGCTCCGGCGCCATGTAATCCGTCACGTACAGGTCGATCTCGCGCGCCGGCTCCTGGAGCGCACTCAGAAGCAACGCGACAAGAAGCAGCACGTTCATGGGCGGGGGTCGAGTACGAGGGTGGCGTCGTCCAGCCAGATCGTCCCAGCACCCGTCATGTTGAGATAGACGCGGAAGCCCCGAGCACCGGGGCTCAACCGGCCGCTCACCTCGATCCGTTCCCACGCGGGTCCTCCGCGCCTGTGCACGGATCCGCTCGCACCTGCGTCAAAGCTCACGAGGAGCTCGTTCTCACCCGATCCCTTCGCCCAGACCGAGAACCGATAGTCCTGCGATCCCGCGACCGCTGGCAGGATGGGTGTGAAGACCGCGATCCTGCCGGGGGTGCCGGTGGACGTTATTCGCGCCGAGTAGCGCCCCGATCGCACGTGCCGGGCCCGATCCTCCCAATGGGCCTCGTACTCCCCTTCCCACCGCCACCCTTGCCACCAATGCCAGCGCGAGCGGTCATCGCGCGTGTTGCGGTTGATCGCTTCGAAACCGCCGTTTTGGATCAAATCGGGGGGGCTCTCGACGGCGAGCATTGTGGGCTTGAAGGTCCCCTCGAGCCGTGCAAGGAGCATGTTCCGTCGGCGCTGGTAGGCGGCCTCACTGAGCAGACCAGCCATCTTCTGCACATCGATCGCGGCCAGCGCCCTCTCGACTCTCTCCTTCGACCACAGCTCCTCCGTCAGGTCGGCTCGGGTCTGAGCGCTCAGACCCGATGTGAGTGCAACGATGCCCAGCCCGCACAGGAAGGCTCTTCCCAATACTCTCGCTCCTCGTCACTACCGTTGGGCCGTCTCGTGAAAAAGCGGGACCGCCGTGAGCGGCCCCGCTTCCCTGCCGTGAGCGACTATCCGCGAGCACCAGACGGCGACCGCGACCGCTTACATCGCGAGCTTCTCCATCGCCTCCGCACGGACGAGCGCGAACCCCACGAAGTTGAAGTTGGACTCCGCGACCTCCGTCAACAGCGTCCGGGCTTGCTCCGTGTTCCCGGCGCCTTCATGGGCCAGCGCGAGCAGGTACTTGTTGTACACGTTGGCGAGATTCCCCTGCTCCAGGTGCAGGATGGCTTCGGCCCAATTCTCCCGCTCGAGGGCGATGACCCCCTGCAGCTCGTGGACCGGCTCCATCTTCCTCGGATTGGGATCGGGCTCTACAAGCCGGGCGCACTCGTCTGCTTTCGCGGCGGCGGTGTCGAAGTCGTTCCTGCGCGCCGCGAGCATGCCATCCCAATACGAGATGTTCGCTTCCTGGCCTCGGCGGAACTCCTCCGTGCCCACGGTCGCGGCGTCGATCATCATGAACTCGCTCCGCCGCGCGAGCACTCGCTCCGCCGCCGGGAACAGATCGTGGTGCAACGTGATGTAGGCCAGATTGGTCAGCGCGTTGATCCTCTGGCCGTTCCGCTCGTGCTCCGGGATTTCGATCTCGCCGCTATCGATGGCCGTCAGAACGGCTTCCAGCTCGTCGATCGCGGCTTGCGGGTTGCCGGCGTGCACGTGGGTGAAGGCGCGGAAGTTCGCGAAGCCAGCCTTCTGCCCTCCGATGCCCATGGCGATGGCGGCATCGTAGTCGGCGCGCGCGGCATCGTAGTTCCCCAGGAACGAGTTGATGTGGCCGCGTTTCAGCGTCGGGATCCCGTCGCTCGGGTCCAGCTCGGCGCTGCGTCCGTAGGCCTCCCGCGACTCCTCGAGCCGCTGCTGTGCTCGCAGGACATCACCCAGCATCTCGACGGGCTGCCCTTCGGTCGGCGCGAGCTCGACCGCCCGCCGCATATGCTCCTCGGCCAGCGTGTAGTCCTTGGGATCGCTGAACAGGAAGTTGGTGCCGAGTTGCAGGTGCGCGGCGATCATGCCGGGCGCCAGATCGATCGCCTCCATCATCGTGGCGCGCGCCGCTTCATTTCGGTTCAGCGTGGCCTGGACTCCTGCCAGGGCCAACCGGGCGCGAGGGCTCTCCGGGACCAGCTCGACGAGCCTCTGACCCAATTCCAGCGCCCCCTCGATGTCGCTCGCCAGAAACGCCTTGTTGATGTCTATGAGAATCCCTTCGGCCTCGGTCGCCGTCTCCGAATGCTCGGCCGCCATGTTCGTGTACTCGTTGAACTCATCGAGCGACGTCGCGTTGTTGGCGGCGTTCACGTAGGCGTGGGTGAACTCCGGGTCCAACTCGATCGCCCGCTTGAACAGGTCCCTCGCCTCGTAGCCCCGGCCCACGTCGGACGCGTACTGACCCTCCATGAAGGCGGACCTGGCCTCTTCGGACGTGGTCGTTACCGGGAGGACCATCACGACTTCCGTTCCGTCCATCCCAACCGTCGGGCTGGCCATTTCGGTCGTTTCGGTCACCTCACCGGCCTGGTCGCCCCCGCAAGCCACGAGCCCCGACAAGAGCGCGAACGATGCCAGGATGTGAGCGGTGCCTTTCTTCATGCTGGGTCCTCCTTGGATGAATCGACGGCACCGGATCGCGCAGGTTGCACGCTCACCGAGTGCGTGGGGGTCGGTTGTCTTCGGAAACCGCGTCGGGCGAGAAGCCAAAAGGAGGCCGGCGCCCGGGACCAGGTGGTATACGGCGAAACTGCAAACGTCTAACCTCAACTACCGGGTATCCTGACCCTATGTCCGCCCGTCCCGTAATCACGCAATTTCCCGCAGTCGTGACCGCGGCGCAAGCGTGGGAGCTCCGGGGTGCTACTCCTCGCCAGGGGCGCCGACCCCAGCCAGCACGGCCTCGGAATCATCCCCTCCTGCCCCGGCGGTTGCCGGCTCGTTCGTGCTGTGGACTGGAGCCCCGTCCCCATCCTCGGTCCGCAGCATGCGCGAATAAAGGCTGAGATCGGAATCCGCCACCCACTTGAAGAGAAGGCGCGTCCACGAGGTGTGTGCCACCAGGCTCTCGTAGTACTCGGGCGCCGCCGCCTTGAGGCTCGGCAGACGGTTCCACGGGATGGATGGGAAGTCGTGATGCTCGTTGTGGTATCCGACGTTGAACGCGACCCGGTTCGCCGCCCCATAGTAGCTGTAGGTCTCCTGCGATGTCCCCATCAAATAGTGCCGCTGGATCCACCGCGCACCCAGTGGGTGAAACCCGGCCGAGAAGAACATGGAGGCGAACAGATACCAGAACGCGGCCGGACCCCACACCTGCCACACGAGGACATCGACAGACACGATGATGATCCAATTCAGGACCACCCAGCGGTCCACCATCCGGACCTCTTTGACACGAAACGTGTGCGTCACGGCAATGATCGGGAACAGGAACAGCCACAGCGCCTTCCGGATTCCGGAGTTCCCCACCAGCTTCGCTTCCCATTCGTTCGGCACGTCCGCATCCAGTTCGTAAACCCCCTGATGGGAGTGGTGCGCCAGATGGTAGTGCTTGAACGACACCGAGCTGGGGAGGACGCTCGGAAAGTTCGCCAGGATACCCGCCAGCGTGTTCAGCACCCTCGACTTGAACAGGAGGTTGTGCGCGCACTCATGGACCATCACGAAAAGGGCATGGTTCGCGACCGCGCCCGCCGTATAGGCCAAGAGCAAGAGCAGCCACCAGGGCCGCCCGACGATCCAGGACGCAAGGAACATCTGCAGACCGACGAGCGCCAGGATTCCGAGAAAGCTGAACGGGTTTCTGCCGATGTGCTCTCGAACATCCGGGTGCTCACGCAAGATCGCCCGGGTACGCGCCTTATGTGGCTCGGGGCTGTCCGAGTACGAGAAGCCCTCGGGCACCGTGGCCATATCCTTGCAGCCTTCTTCCAGGAGAAAAGGGGTTACGGGGCCGCTTACCTTATATGGCGGGCAGGCACGCAGGCAAGACAGTGCCACGTCACCGTGCGCACCGGCGTGGCTTCCGCCCCGCCCGAATTCAACCGTCGTAGCTCTCGTCGGAGGCGATCCGGCGAATCCTCTCCAGGCGGCCCGCGACCTGATCCACCGAGCGCTCGAGTGGGGCCCGCGCCCGAGGATCCAGTGGGCCTCCTCCCGTCAGTGGCGCGGGGCGACAGTCCCACACTCGCGCCCACGACAGGGCGGCCCAGGCGCCGACTTCCCGCAGCAGATCGGGACCTGGTCGCTGCAGCGAAAGTCCGAGATTCCGAGCCGCGTCGTCCAGCTCCGCCAGCAACGCCCGAAGCTCGGCCTCCATCTCGGCCAGTCGCCGCCCACGATGCTCGTCCCCCCGCCCGGCGTCCCGGTCGACCCGCTCGAGCAGGCGTCCGGCCTCGACCGCCAGCCGTCCGAACCGAACCTCCAGCCGCCGGCGTTGGGTCTCTGTCAGCTCGGGAGGGGCGTCGGTCATGACGGCACCCGAAGCCGATCCGCTCGGCTCAGGGGACAAGCTCCTGTCGATGCGGTCTCAGGACGAACAAACCCTCCTTCATGCTCGACACGATCACCGTCCCGCTCTCGAAGAACGGAAATGCCGTCCAGGCACCGTTGAAGCCTGCGGGGTCGCCCTCGTACGGCGTCGTGTCGAAGAACGCCACCTCGACCGGGTTCTCCGGATCGGAGATGTCGAGGACCCGCAAGCCGGCCTGATAGTTGGCCTGGTATACGCGATCGCCCTTCACGTACAGGTTGTGGTCGGTGGCTCCGGTCGAACCGAGGTGCTCGCCGACGAGCACGGGATCGTCCAGATCGGACACGTCCCATATGAGCATCCGCGTTCGCTCGGTCCGTCCTACAAGCTCGTCCAGCTCGTCATCCAGATAGAAGTAACGCTGGTCCTCGGTGAGCCACCCCTGGTGGACGTAGGCCAGACCGGGATAGCTCGCCGCCGCGAGCGGCAGCGGATCTCCCTTGTCCGTCACATCCACGATCCGCAGCGCTGTCTCGTTCGACGCGAAGCAGATCTCCCGGTCTTGGTAGTCCTGGTCAGGCCCGCGGTAGACGACGCACTGTGCGTCGTGCGTTCGCCCTTGCCAGATCAACCCGGTCTCACTGTCCATGTAGCAACCGGCGAAGGTGGGATCCAGCGGGTCGCGGATGTCCACGATGTGCAACCCGCCTCCGCACGTCTCCCCTCCCCCGCTATTCCCCACGGTGTAGGCGAAGCCGCTCTCGGTATCGATCACGAGGTTGTGAGCGCTGTGGATCCCGTCGTAGCGCACGTCGGGCTCGAACGTGACCGGCGGGTCGCGCACGTCGCGTAGCCGGGTGAGGTCGAACACCAGCATGCCGTGATCACCCGCGCCATCGCCCGTGAAGAAGAGGTGGTCTTCGTACACCTTCAGGTCACGGGCCCCGCTGCGGGGGGCGGGCAGCGCGCCAAGGTACACGGGCATCGTCGGGTCGGTGATGTCCACGAACGCCGCCCCACCCGAGCGGCCCACGAGCGCGTACTCACGACCCGTCTCCGGATCCGTCCAGCCCCACAGGTCGCTGAGCCCCTCCCCCGGGGTACCGCCCAGCTCGGAGATCGGCAGGAAGGCGAGGAGGTTTACATCACGGCATGCAAACCGCTCCGCTGCCCCCGCTTCGCACGGCACCTCCGCTCCCGCAACCGTCTCGAGTCGGCCGCCGGGATCCAGCCACACCGCGTCCGCCCACCCTCCCGAGTCGTCTCGCTTGAACGCGGCCGCGCGTCCGATCCCGCCGTCTGCCAGCGGCGCGCCCGCGACGGCAACCTGGGGACCCAACCCGACCGAGGCCCCCAAACGGTCGCCGGGCTCGAGACCCCGCACGCGGAGCGGGCCCGCCCGCTGCCATGCGCCGTTCGACCCCTCTCTCGTGAATGGGTAGACGGCCCCACGCCGTTCGTTCGACCCCGGCCCACCGACCCAGAGCTCACCGCCGGCGATGGCGAGAGCCGACCCGAACGCATCGCCCGGCTGGCTCGTGGGTGGGCTCAGCCGACCCCTCTCGCTCCACGACCCGGTGGAGGGATCCATCGCGAAGGCGATGACCACACCGCCCGTTGCCTGTGAGCCCGGCGCTCCGACCAGCGCGGAGCCACCGTCGAGCGCCACGGCGCTCCCGAACCCCGCTCCGGCACCCAGACCTTCCGGGACCAGCCGTGCCGTCTGCGTCCATGTGCTACCGCCGTCATCTCTCTCGAACACGTACACGGACCCCGACGTACCGCTCCGCGGCGCGCCCACGAGAGCGCGGGCTCCCTCGATCGCCAGCGATGCGCCGAACTGGCCGGACGCGCCGCCGTCGATCGGTTCGAGCTCCCCCCTTTCCAGCCAGCCGTTCGAGCCGGACTCCCGCTGGAAGACCCGCACTCCGCGGGGGGTGCTCGGTCCACCCGGGACCGCCACCAATGCGACGTCGTGATCGACGGCGACGACCCTGGGGGCCGGCTGCAGGATGCGCATGACTGTCCCCAGGTCGAGGGCCGCCTGGGCGTGCTCTCCCACCGGTGCTGGTCCAGCCGCCGGTCACCCCACGCTCCCACGCGTCGGCACCCCAGCGTACGTCGGGGTCGCCACCTCCGACGAGCAGCAGATCGTCCGCGAGCGCGATCGATCCGCTAAACCCCTCACCGGTCTGCTCGCCTCCGCGAGGTCGGAGGCGCTCCGCCACTTGCCAGGCTCCATCCTCCCCTTGCCCGTATACGTACACGGTCGCGGGCCCTCGCCCCACGTTCGGCTTGAGCACGAGCACCTGCCGGCCCTCCGCGGCCACGGCGCGCCCGAACTGATCTTGAGGCCACAGCGATTGAGAGGCGGACAGCAGTAGAAGTGCGGCCACCGAAGACGCGCGTGCGATCCTGTTCATGGGGACGTTCCGATCCAAGAGTGCGAGGCGCCGAAACCGAGCGGCGCGGAAGCCACGAAGGTGCGGAAGATGGGTCGTCCCCCACCCTCCGGCCAGTCACCGGCCATCACACCGGAGTGTCACTCACTCGCACCACTCGCACCCGCTGGCTAGACTCTCCTCAGCGACCTGCTCGTCTCCTCGACCACGCATCGGAGGCCTTCGACCATGATTCACGAGACCGGTTCGCTCGTCAGACGCCGCACCTCGCATGCTCCCTTCCGGCGCCAGCTGGCCGCCGTGGCGATCGCATCGATGGTATCCCCGTTAGCGGGCACGCTCCCGCTGGTCGCGCAGGATCCGGGGAGTGAGGACGGAGACCGCTGGACACCAGCCCTCAGCATGAAATACCGCGCCATTCAGGGGACGGCGGTCTCGCCGGATGGCGGCCGCGTGGCGTACGTCGTCAGGACACCGCTGATGGAGGGGCCGCAGTCGGAGTATCTGAGCCACATCTGGCTCGCCAACACCGACGGTTCCGGGGCGCGCCAATACACGCGTGGTGAAGAGTCCGCCGGCAGCCCCTCGTTCTCTCCGGACGGCGAATGGCTCGCCTTTACTACGGGTCGTGGCTCGGAGGAGGAGAATGGGGGCAGGAACCAGGTCTGGATTCTCCCGCTGACCGGGGGCGAGGCGCGGCCGGCGACCGACGCCCGATCAGGCGTCGGCGTGTATCGATGGTCGCCCGACGGCACCCGGATCGCCTACGTCATGCGCGACCCCGAAACGAAAGAGGAGAAGAAGGCCAAGGATGAGAAGACGGATGTCATCCTCGTCGACCAGAACTTCAAGTACGGGCACCTCTATGTCGTCGAGGTGGACCCCGACGCTCCCGAGGTTCCCGAGGCGACGCGCCTGACCGGGGGCGAGTACCACGTTACCGGTTTCGACTGGTCTCCCGACGGCACCCGGATCGTCTTCGGGCACCAGGCCGATCCGCGCATCAACACCGGCCGACTGTCGGGCGATATCGCGATCGTATCCGTCCCTGCGGCGGCGGACATCGAAGCCATGCGGGAAGCGGCGGCCGCGGCGGACTCCGGTGAAGAGACGGGAGAGGAGGGCGAAGAGGAGGGCCAGGAGGAGACCGGCATCGAGATGAAGGCCATGGGCGAGGTTACCCAACTCGTCACGGGTGCGGGCGTCGAGGGCAACCCCCGCTGGTCACCGGACGGCCGCTGGATCGCGTTCGCTTCCACGGGCCCGCAGATCGAGCCCATCGGACTCGGAGACCTCTACGTCGTATCTCCCGGCGGGGGCGAGCCACGCATGCTGGCCGAAACCCCGAACCGGAGCGCGAGCGTCATCGGCTGGTCGGGCGACAGCGGGCACCTCTTCCTGAACGAGGCGCTCGGGACGACGCGGCACGTGATCGCCGTCCCCGTTCAAGGCGAAGAGATTCGCCACGTGAGCTCGGGCGCCGGCGTCATGGGCGGCGTATCGGTGACCCCCGATGGGGGACTCATGGCGTTTACGTGGCAAACCCCGGATGAACCGTGGGATGTCTACGTCTCCCCCACCGACTCCTATGCACCGACGCGCATCACCGATGCGCACGCGGACGTGCCACGACCCGAGATGGGGCGGACGGCACTCGTCGCATGGACCTCGCCCGACGGCACCCCGGTAGAAGGGCTGCTCACCTATCCGGTGGGCTACGAGTCCGGGCGGCGGTACCCGCTCATTCTGAACGTGCACGGGGGACCGGCGGGGGTGTACTCGCAGGGCTTCACGGGCTCCCCCGGCATCTACATGCTCCAGTACTTCGCCCAGGAGGGGTTCGCGATCCTGCGCCCCAACCCTCGAGGCTCGACCGGGTATGGGAAGGAGTTCCGCTACGCCAACTTCCGGGATTGGGGCTACGGCGATCTGAGCGATCTCCTGGCTGGCGTGGACCACGTGGTCGAGATGGGCGTGGCGCACCCCGACAGCCTGCTCCTCATGGGGTGGAGCTACGGGGGCTACATGACCTCGTTCGCGGTCACGCAGACCGACCGGTTCAAGGCGGCCAGCATGGGCGCCGGACTGCCGAACCTCGTGAGCATGACCACGACGACCGACATCCAGGACTATCTTGTCGGGCACATGGGGGCCGAGTTCTGGGAGGACTACGAGGAGTACGAGAAGCACTCCGCGATCTACCAAATCGCGAACGTGAGGACGCCTACGCAGGTGATTCACGGACAGAACGATCTGCGAGTGCCGTTCACGCAGGGACAGGAGTTCTACCGGGCGCTGCAGCGTCGCGGCGTCCCGACCGAGTTCGTAGTCTACCCCCGCACACCTCACGGTCCCCGTGAGCCGAAGTTCGTCATGGACGTCTCGGAGCGCATCCTGACGTGGTTCAAGAAACACCTGCGGCCCGAGACCGTCACGGCGGCTGCGGGAGAGGGCGGTAACTGACGGCAGCTCGATCGCCCGACGCTACGCGCCGGACGTGAGTTCAACCCGAATCGAGGAGTAGGAACGTGGCAGAGCCGTTCGCGCGCCGTCCTTCATCAGGGGTCAGCCTGTCCGCACGGATCATCGGCCGGCGTGCGGGTCGCACGGCCGTTCGCGAGCTCGAGGCGCTCTTGGCCCGGGCCAAGCGAGTGCGAGACGTATCCGTCGAGCGGGTGCACAAGCTGAGCGAGTCGCACGGAATCGACCTTCGCGAGCGGCTTCGAACCCCGCGCCGGAACCTGTACCGCCGATTCCTCGAGCACTGTCTTCTGGACTGCTCGCTGACGGAGGAGGAGGCGGAGGAGCTCGCCCACCTTCGGAAGCTGCTGCACCTGGCGGACAGCGATGTGGCGCATGTTCACGATGCGGTATCCCGTGCCGTGTACGGAGCGGCGCTCGAGGATGTGCTCGACGACCACAGGCTCGACGAGGACGAAGAGCGCTTCCTCACACGGTTGCGCGACGAGCTCGGGATGTCCGAGGTGGATGCGAGCCGCATGTACGAAGAGGAGGCTCGCCGCGCGCAGCAACGCCTTTTGTCGACGGTGCCGAACGCCGCCGTGTTCGCGTCTCGTGAAGGGGTCATCCAGCTGAAGGGTGGATCGACCGTCGGCCTCCAGGACGCCGTCCGGACGGTCGTGGATGAGTCCTGCCACGCGCTCCCGCATCTGAGCTGGGCCGAGTTGAGCGAAGTCAGGGTCCGGATCGAGAGCGGGCGGATCGCGGAGTGGCAGGTCAAGCTCAAGGCCGGGCTGGGGCCACCCCCGACGGCGTCCGGTCCCGACGCTTCCCCCGGGGTTTGACACAAGCGAGAACCCCGACAGCGACCCTCAACGGCCGTTCTCGTTGGCGAGCCGGCTCATCGGTCGTATATTCGCTTATACGGGTATATGATCGCGACTACCGATGAGGAGCTCCTTCCGTGCGCCAGTGGGCCGGTTGGTTCAAAGCGCTGTCCGAAGAAACCCGCTTGGAGATCCTCACCCTCCTTCTGAGACACGGGGAGTTGTGCGTGTGTGAGATCGAGGGCCTGCTCGAGGTCTCCCAATCGACAGCCTCGAGACACCTTCGATATCTGCTGAACGCGGGCCTGGTCGAGGATCGGCGCGAGGGTCTCTGGGTCTACTATCGAGTGGCAGATAGGGACGATCCTCACCACCAGGAGCTCTCGAGCTTCCTCCGCGCGCTCCTCGAGGACGCCCCTCTGCCCGACCTCAGCCGCGAGATCGAGGCGATGCGCGCCGACCGCTGTGCGCCGGTAGTCGGCCCGTGAGTACGGCGAGAGCCACGGTCGCGGGGCGGCTGTCGTTCCTCGACCGCTATCTGACCCTGTGGATCTTCGCCGCCATGGCTGCCGGCGTCGGGATCGGGTATCTGTGGCCCCGCGCGATCGAGTCATTCAACGATGTCACCCAGATAGGGACGACTTCCGTACCGATCGCGATCGGTCTCATCCTGATGATGTATCCGCCGCTGGCCAAGGTCCGCTACGAGAAGTTCGGATCTGTCTTTCGGCACAAGAAGATCCTCGGACTGTCGCTGTTCCAAAACTGGATCGTGGGCCCGATCGTCATGTTCGTCCTGGCGATTCTCCTCCTCAGAGATCTGCCGGGATACGCGGTCGGGCTGATCCTGGTCGGGTTGGCCCGCTGTATCGCGATGGTGCTGGTGTGGAACGATCTGGCCGATGGCGATCACGATCTCGCGGCCGGGCTCGTAGCCGCGAACGCCGTATTCCAGGTGCTGTTCTACGGTGTGTACGCGTGGGTCTTCATCACCTTTCTCCCACCCGTTTTCGGTCTGGAGGGGTTCGCCATGGATGTGGGGATGGGCGAGATCGCGCGCACCGTTCTCATCTATCTGGGGATCCCGTTCTTCGGTGGGCTGATCACCCGATTCGTGCTGCTGAGGATGAAAGGCCTGCGCTGGTACGAAGACGTCTTCATCCCGCGTATCAGCCCGCTCACACTCGCAGCGCTGTTGTTCACGATCGTGATCATGTTTTCGCTGAAGGGGGAGCTGATCGTCCAGCTACCCCTGGACGTTGTCCGCATCGCGATCCCGCTCACGATCTACTTCGTGGCGATGTTTGCCATCACCTTCGTAGGGGCACGCCTGCTACGGGGCGAGTACCCGGAGACCGCCACGGTCGCACTTACGGCCGCCAGCAACGACTTCGAGCTGGCAATCGCCGTGGGGATCGCGGTGTTCGGGATTCAATCGCCACAGGCATTCGCGACCGTGATCGGGCCGCTCGTCGAGGTTCCGGTCCTGATCGGTCTGGTGCACGTGGCACTTTGGGTGAGGGGTCGGATGTTCGCGCCGGTGCAGGTTGCGGGCGGGGACGCTTTGGGGCCCGCGAGCACGTCGGGCCCGTAGCGGCGACCGGCGAAGGACTCGAGCCGCCGCCGGATTCAGCTCGCTACAACACCTCGTCGAGCAGGAAGAGGTCGGTCAGCAGCGCACGCACGTGTATCGACGCGTTCAAGTTGTCGATCAGCTGCGAGCTGATTGCCGGTTGCGCCAGCACGAGCGCGACTGCCGCTCCGGCACGGCGCGCATCCTCTCGCACGACTTCGATCATCGTGAGATAGGCCTCCGCCGGGGTAAGCCCTTCCTGTTCGACCAACTCCGGTAGCCCGTTCGCGAGTGCGCTCAGCGCTTCGTCGGTTCGCTGGAGAAAGTCGCGCACCTGCGCATCCATGCGGCGGGCCGCATCGCCGGTGGCTCCCTGCGCCGCGAACGCGAGGAAGAACTCATAGCTCTCCTCGATCGCTTCGATTCGTCCCTTGAGATCGTCGCGGTTCAAGAGCCGCCCGACGGTTCGGCGTCCGAAGCCGCGCCGGCAAGCTGCACCCGATCGGCCTCGACGCCGGCGACTTCCCCGGCCGGGCCTCGGTTCAGGACCCAGCGCTCGGGGTCGTGGTGCAGCAGGTATTCCTCGCGCTGGATCCACCCCCACACCATGGAGCGTGTGAGCCAGCGCTTCTCGGGCCTGACGGCGAAATAGATGTGCGCGACGATGAGCGTAATGAGAGCCACACCGGAGAGACCGTGGAGGACGTACATGATCCCCCACGCCGAGTCCGAGAGGAAGTAGGGGTTCTGATTCCAGAACGGGGTATCGATGCGGAGCATCATCAACACGCCCGTCACGATCGCGACCACCGAGACGACCGCCGCGGCGTGGTGGTAGAGCTTGTGATCGAGAGGGTATTTCCCGGCCTTCGGCGACAACCCGCGCGATCGGCGGAAGAAGCGAGCGAGCGCCTGCGACCCCTCGGTCACGTCTACGCTCCCGATCCACATGGACCGGAGGTCCTGCCGCAACATCGCGTGGAGTACGTGATACACGATCGTGAGAGTGAGGACGACGCCGGCGATCCAGTGGATCGTCACCCATGGGAAGCGAATCCCGACGACCGGAAGAAACGCGGTGAGGAGGAGCGCGAACATGGCCAACGCCATGAGCCAGTGGAACACCCTCGATGGGAGCGTGTGGCGAGTGACGCGCTCGGGAACTCCCTCGCCGGGCACGAACGCCTCTTCCGAAGGCATGGGCCGTGCGATCCAACGGACGTAGATCCCATGCGCGACGACAAACACCGCACCGGCGATGAGCGCCAGCCACATGAGATCCCAGGCGATTCCGACCAGGACGTCCTGTCCCCACGGGTTGGCAGCGCTGCGAAGGATCTCCATGGCCGCGGCCCGCTACGCGCCCGCGTCGCGCAGCGCCCTTCGGACGAGGTTCCGGGTGAGCGGGAGCTTGTAGTCGTTGTGGCGGAGCGGCCGCGCCCCGCGTATGGCCAACTCGCCCGCGGCCGCCGCCGTGTCCTCGTTTGGCGGCATCCCCTGAACGAGGTTCTCCACATCGGGTAGCCGCATCGGTTTTGGCGCCACTCCGTTGACCGCGATCCTCGCGCGCTCGATGCGCCCACCGGCAACGACGATCGCCGATGCTACGCTCACGAGGGCGAAGTCCCACGACTGGCGGTCCCGAACCTTCTCGAAATAGAAGCGCGCCCCGGCCCATGTTGATGGGATCCGGATGTGGGTGAGCAAGTCGCCGGGCTCCAGCACCGTCATGCGCGTGATGTCGATGTCGGGGCCGAGGAAGTAGTCCTCGGCCGCCACGACACGCTCACCGTCCGTGTTGCGGATCACCATCTCGGCGTCCAGGGCGACCAGGGCCGGGGCGGTGTCCGATACGCTCACGGCCACGCACCGGCTCCCACCGAACACGCAATGCTCGCGGTTCATGGATTGCGGCGTCGCAGCGTAGCACGTGTTGCCGCCGGCGCGGTAGCATGGCCATCCGCCCCGGTAGTACCAGCAGCGGGTATCTTGCGAGATGTTGCCCCCGATGGTGCCCTGATTCCGGATCTGGGGCGTGGCCACGTGCCCCGCGGCCGTCGATAGCAGGCCGAACCGCTCAACGATCTCCCGGTGCGATGCGACTTCGGACAGCGTCGTCAGCGCCCCGATCTCCAACCCGTTTGCCGTAGGCCGCACACCACGCAGCTCCAGGACGCCACCCAGCTCGACCACCGTCTCGGGTCGCTTCACCCGGTCCTTGAGCCAGTCCAGGCTGTCGAGCCCACCCGCGAGCACCCACGAGCGCTCTCCGTGGCGTTGCAAGAGGGCGACTGTGTCCTCGACGCTCGTCGGCTGCAGAAGCTCGAACGTCGGCATCATGTCGCGAATTACGGCCATCGTTACGCTCCTCTGGAAGCGTGTTGAGGCACCCCGGTCTTTCGTGCGCGCGCCAGGCGTACCCTATACGTGTGTGTCGAGGCGCCCGTAGGGCTGTTTGCGACCCTCCAACTCGGCGAGGATGACGTCCGTCGTCAACGGCGTTCGGCACAGGCACACCCCACCGAGGGCATCCGCGATCGCCGAGGTGATCGCGGCCGAGCCCGCTCCGATCGGGGGCTCGCCGATCCCCTTGGCGCCCACCGGATTCTCCGGATCGGGCTCGTTCACCGCTCCCCAATCCATCACCAGGGGCGCATCAAGGATTCCCGGGGGTCGCGCGGTGTACAGGCGGTGCGCGAACGGGACGCCCCACTTCGGGTCGAATACCCACTTCTGACTCCTCGCCTGCCCGAACCCTTGCACGCCGCCGCCATGGATCTGGGACGCGAGGTTTCGCGGGTGGAGGACCGTGCCGCAGTCCGCGACCCCGGCGTACTCCTTGATCTCCACCTCGCCCGTCTCCACGTCGACCTCGACGCGCGCGAAGCCGACTACCCACGACCAGGTCCCACCTTCGTGCGAGTAATTGTCTTTGGCGACACCCATGAGTCCCTGTCCCGCCAGCGCGCCCGCTGCGCCCACCGTCACGGCATGGATATCGTCCGGGAGCTCCCGTCCGCTGTACTCGCCGCCCAGCGCGATCGCACGCTCGGCCGCCCGCCCGAAGCTCATGGCTCTGGACGGGGACGACCTCAGAAACACACGACCATCCGCCGCTTCGTAGTCGGCTGGCGATCCGCCGAGGTCGCGAGCGGCGATCTCCTGCAGCTTCCGCTTCGCGTCCATCGCAGCCGCGTGGTTCGCGCGTGTGTGCGCGTGCGCGGTTTGGCTGCCCGCCTGCACCGAGCTCCACGGCAGGTGGTCCGAGGTGTCACCCCAGATGACCGAACAGCGCTCCCACGGCATCCCCAGGACGTCGGCCGCCGCACGAGCCGTGTCCGCAAAGGAGTGCGTACCGAGGTTGCCGATCCCCTGGTGGATGTAGAGGTCGCCATCGGGCCGGATCACCATCAGGCCATCGAAGCCAGACGAACCACCCACGTACGGGCTGAGCCCTACGCCCACTCCGGTCACCCTGGTGCCGTTACGGTCGCCGCTGAGGCGGCTCTTCTCCGCCCACCCGAACACCTCCGCACCCACGTCGAGGGCCTCGCGGACGTACGCGCTGGTCAGCCCCCCCTGGTTCGGGCCGAACCGCGAGTCGTGGTCGGGTGCGTTGGCCCGGCGCATCCGTACCCGGTCGATCCCCAACTCGCGCGCCGCCTTGTCCATGAGCGGCTCGAGCATGGCGACGATCTGCGCCCCACCGGGCGCCCGCTGTGCCGAACGCGGAGGCGTGTTCGTGTACACGGTGATTCCACGGAATCGCATGGCTGCAGGCTGGTACATGAGCGATGCGACCGCCGAGGCGGACATGTGGTCCCCCGAGCTCCCGTAGGCGCCGTGGTCCTGTACGATGTACAGATCGATCGCCGTGACCACCCCATCGTTCCGCCACCCGATCCGGGTCCATGCCTGGAACCCGGGGCGTGCACGCCCGATGTAGTGTTCCTCGTAACGCGTGATCCGCAGCATCACGGGCCGTCCTACCTTGCGAGACAACAGCGCCGGCACGTGCATGATCGGGCTCATGGTGATCTTCGAGCCGAAGCCACCACCGCAGTACTGCCCGATAAACACCACGTCCTGCGGGTCCAGGTCCAGGGAGTTGGCGAGAGACACGCGGGCCCGTGCCGTGCTCTGAGTGGAGCCGTACAGATGAAGCTTGCCGTTCTGCCAATACGCCATACAGCTTCGTGGCTCCATCGGGTGGTGGGTGAGCGACTGGTGGACGATGGTGTCATCGAGAATCAAGTCCGCTTGGGCGAAGCCGGCGTCGAGGTCGCCGACGCTCCACTCCTGTACGGGCTCACCCATGGGGAGCTTCCCTTCGGCAACCGCCGCAAAGTCGGCTTCGGTCCACTTGACCGACTTCAGCTCGCGGCCGTCGATGGTGTTCCCGCCCAGGCGTGCGTTCGGCCCGTCCGGCCGTAGGCTCTCGAGTGGGTCCAGCACGAAGGGGAGCGGTTCCAGATCGACTTCGATCTGCTCGATCGCATCCGCCGCCGTGGTCTCGTCCACGGCAGCCACCGCGAGGATCGGCTCACCGACGTAGTGCGGCTCGTTCGTGAGCGCGCGTTCGCCAGGGGGCTCGGCTGCGGGCAGATCGTCGGCGGTGAGGATGTCGATGACCCCCGGCATGGCGAGGGCGCGGCTGGTGTCGATGCTTCGGACGCGGCCGTGCGGCATGGGACTGAGGAGGAGCTTCGCGAACAGCATGCCCTCTGCCCGAAAGTCCTCCGCGAACTTGGCCGCCCCCGTGATCTTGGCTACGAGGTCGGGTGGGGCAATGTCCTGACCGATCAGCTTTTCCGCCATGATCTGTCATCTCCGCTATGCCGGCCGCTGAAGAGCTCCAGCGGGCCGTGTTACGCGGAGCGAGCCCTGGCGGGATCGCCCCGCGAACGCCGTCAGCCTATACGCGGCGTGCGTACTCGGCGGCCCGCTCGGCCGAGTTCAGGATTTTGTGGTAGTCACCACAGCGGCAGAGATTCCCCGAGAGGTAGTGCGCGGCTTCCTCACGGGTGGGGTTCGGGTTCTCGTTCACCATCGCGACCATGCTCATGATGTATCCCGGCGCGCAAAACGCGCACTGGAAACCACCTTCTTCGACGACGGCCTGCTGCACCGGGTGAAGCTCACCGTTCTCGGCAGCCAACCCTTCGATCGTGGTGACCTGGCGCTCCCGGACCGCGCCCGTGAGCACGGAACACGAGTAGTGTGGCACCCCGTCGATCAACACCGTGCAGGCACCGCATTCGGCGCGGTCACACCCCAGCTTCGTCCCGGTGAGCCCGAGCTTGTAACGCAGCGTCATGGCCAGCGTCTCTTGCTGCAGGACATCTACCCGGCGGGACTGGCCGTTCACGTTCAGCGCTATCAGACGGGGGATGCTGCCACGGGCGGAGGGGCTACCGGCGAGTGCGCTCGAGGCACGAAACAGATAGCCGGTGGAGGAGATCGCCGCGCCGGCGGCGATCACCCCTTTGATGAAGCTCCGTCGGGAGAAGGGCCGCGGCTCGGACTCGACGATGATCTCGATGTCAGTCATGATCGACCTCGACAGGGGCGTCACACGGCGTCGTTTGAGAATCCTGGGACGCAGGTGTCCCCGAGACAAGACGTGCACCCGGGTTGCCGCGCTCCGGCCCGCCGGCGAACGTGACGGCGGCGCGGGGTAATTGAACGAACAAGATGAGCGGAGAGGTATGGACGACGTCGTGGTCCGGCGCGCGGTTCCGGCAGATGTGCCTGCTCTCGAGGGCCTTTGGACCGAGTTCATCGACCATCACGCCGAGGGCGATGCGTACTTCCGTCGTTCACCCGGGGCCGAGCGGATCCATGGGGCTCGTCTATCGGAGGAGTTGGACCGGGCCGACCGCTTGATCCTGGTCGCCGAGCACGGGCGAAAGCCCGTCGGGTTCGCGATCGCCGAGATCAGGGGCGCCTCCGACCTGTTCCTCGTCGGGCCGTATGGTTTTGTGCGCGATCTCGGCGTCACGCGCACCGCGCGCCGGCTAGGTGTGGGCCAACGGTTGTACGACGCGGTACTGGAATGGCTTGCCGAGCTCGGCGTGCTGCGGGCAGAGCTGGATGTGACCGAGACGAACGAGACCGCGCGCAGATTCTGGGAACGGCAGGGCTACCGGCCGCTATACACCCGGATGACAGTAGATTTGAGCGACTGAAGCCTGGCCGTTCACCGGATGCACGCAGTCATGGGTCGGCCCGGCAGCCAGGGTCGGCCCGGCGGCCCAACGGCAGCCCGGCGACCGGCGATCAGGAGGTCCGCTCGCTCAGCTCGCGGTTCAGCCATGCCCGAGCCACGGTCCAGTCGCGCTTCACCGTCGCCGGCGAGACGTCGAGGGCCTCCGCCGTATCCTCGACACCCATCCCTCCGAAGAAACGGAACTCGACGACCCGGGCCTGACGCTCGCTCAGCCGCTCGAGCTCGGACAACGCCTCGTCGAGTGCGATCAGGTCCGCCGGTCGGTTCTGGGCCGCCAGCACGACGCTCTCGAGCGGCACATGCGTGGATCCCGCTCCGCGCTTCTCCGCTTTCTTCATGCGTGCGTAGCTAACCAGAATTCGACGCATGGCACCTGCGCTGGCGGCGAAGAAGTGTGCCCGTCCCCGCCAGCTGATCCGGTCGAGCTGGACCAGCTTCAGGTAGGCCTCGTGCACGAGAGCCGTGGGACTCAACGTGTGGTCGGCGCGCTCCCGCCGGAGCTCTCGCTGTGCAAGTCCCCGCAGGTGCTCATAAACCACCGGCAATAGCCGATCCAGTGCAGCACTATCACCTTCGGAAAGCTTCGCCAGGATCCGGGTGACGTCAGCGTCCCCCGGCTCTTGCGGTGGGTTCGCGGGTGCTTCGCGCCGGTCCTGCATACCGCAGGCTGCGAGGCTGGGCCCGATTCGTCAACGGCGCGACGGCCCGCGGCGGGTTGTCGGGGGGTTCGGTCCCGAGGCACGTTCCGTGCTGTTTTTCGGTTGGCCGCCCGGGATTCTCCGCGACGGGATCGTATGAAGGCAATAGAGGTCGTGAGGCGCGTACACCGATGGGCCGGTCTGGTGACCGGTGCCATTATCGCCGTGGCTTCCATCACCGGCGCCATGCTCGTTTACGAGCCGGAGCTCGACCGGGCCATGAACCCACATCTGTGGAGGGTGGCCGACCGACCGGGCGCGCGGCTCCCGGTCTCCGACATCATCGATATCGTCGACGATCGATACCCGCGGCACCGGGTGAACAGCCTCGTCCTCGAGAGCGACCCTCGCATCGCCGTGGTCGCGTATCCGGGTCGTGACCTCCAGGTCTTCTTGGATCCACACACCGGAGAGATACTCGGAGACCGGATCCCGTCGAAGACCCTGTTTGGTCGGACCTACGGTCTTCACAGGAACCTGCTCACGGGCAAGACCGGCAACACCGTCGTAGGCCTGTCGACGGTGGCGCTCGTGATCATGATCGTGCTGGGCGTTTGGCTGTGGTGGCCGCAGTCACGAGCGAAGCTCAAGCCCGGTCTTCGGCTGCATTTCGGCCGTGGGTGGAAGCGAGCCAATTACGATCTGCACAACGTGCTCGGGTTCTACAGTGCCTTGGTGCTCATTGTCCTGGCTACGTCCGGTGTGATGCTCGCCTACCCGGGCCTGACGGTGAGTCTAGGGCGGCTGTTGTTCCCGGCCGCGACCGTAGCGGTCGCGCCGGCCGTGCCGTTGAGCCGTCAAACGGCCGACCCCGCGACGACCCAAGGCGGATCGGTCGTGGATCTGGCTGTCGCGTACGCCGGGCGCGAGTTGCCCGGGGCTCACCGGACTTCGGTCCGATTTCCGCCTCCACGGGGTGGCCCGCTGACGGTGATCAAAGCGATGACGGGTCCGTCTGAGGCGCCGGAGGTCCACACGCTAACCTTCGACGCCGAGACCGCGGAACTCCTCAGTATCGCTCTTCATTCCGATGCGCCGACGGCCCAAAAGGCACACCGCTTGATAGCGGAGGTCCACCTCGGAACCGTATACGGCTGGCCGACCAAGGCGGTCGCGTTCCTGGTCAGCCTGATCGCGGGAACGCTACCGATCACCGGTGCGATCGTGTGGTTCCCCCGCTGGCGGCGGAAGCGACGTCGGAAGCGACGTCGGAAGCGGATGCGCGCACGACCGGCGACCGGAACCTGAGACCCGGTTTTCCGACCCGATTCGGGCTCGTCGATTCTCGGGGTTGCCGTCCGGCGACCGGCCGGCATCCTTATGGGGTTATGCGGAGTCGACATGGATGCGCCCTGGCCGTTGCTATCGCCCTCTCGTGGCCCACTGTCATGCACGCACAGCAGCTGAACAAATACCTGCGGTATGCGCACGAAGGGGCCTCACACTACGGGGTGCTTGACGGCGAAGACATCCGCCAGCTGGCGGGTGATCCGTTCACCTCTTCCCAAGAGACCGGGGTGACCGTATCGCTTGCTTCGGTTCGCCTGCTGTCCCCGTGCGAGCCGACCAAGGTGATCGCGGTCGGACTCAACTACGGGAGTCATCTTGGAGACCGGGCGACTCCGACCTATCCGGGGTTGTTCGCGAAGATGCCCACTTCGATCATCGGTCCCGGTGATGAAATCGTGATGCCCCCCGACGCAGAAGACGTGCATTACGAGGGCGAGCTGGTCGTCGTGATCGGACGACGGGCGAAAGACGTCTCCCCGAGCGAGGCGTCTGCGCACATCTTCGGCGTGACGGCGGGCAACGACGTCAGCGAGCGCGGTTGGCAGCGCGACGATCTGCAGTGGCTGCGAGCGAAGGGCTCAGACACCTTTGGCCCGTGCGGCCCGATGATCGTGTCCGGACTCGATTACAACGACCTGCTCCTGGAGACACGCTTGAACGGTGAGCCCCGACAGTCCGAACGGTCAAGAGACCTCTTGTACGACGTTGACGAGATCGTGAGCTACGTGAGCCGATACGTCACGTTGCTCCCGGGTGACGTGATCTTCACGGGTACACCGGGGACGACGGGTCCCATGCAGCACGGCGACGTCGTGGAAGTCGAGCTCGAGGGGGTAGGCATCCTCCGAAACACGGTTGTCCGCGGTGAGCCCCGATGACCGATAACGGGAGTCCCTCGCCCGAGGGTGACAAGCCCGGTGCGGTGTTCGCCGCTTTGGGGCTCGCACCGGATCTCGTGGAGGCGGTTGTCAGGGTCGGGTACACGGAGCCCACGGAGATTCAGCGGTTGGCGATTCCGGCTGCCCTGGAAGGACGTGACATCCTCGGCACCGCTCATACGGGAACAGGCAAGACGGCGGCCTTCACGCTTCCCATGATTCAGCTGCTCGCGGGCGGCGATCATCTCGATCACCCTCGCGGTCTCGTCGTTACGCCGACGCGGGAGTTGGCGCAGCAGGTCGGAGCAGCCGTCGCCCGCTACGGGGCGGCCTCCTCCATCGAAGCCGTGATCGTCCACGGAGGCACGTCCGTCCGTGGTGAAGCGAACGAGCTTCGATTCGGCTGCGACGTCCTGGTGGCGACCCCGGGCCGGCTGCTGGATCACCTGAACCGGGGCGCCGCGGACCTCTCCGGTGTCGAAGTGCTCGTGCTGGACGAAGCGGACCGCATGCTCGACATGGGTTTCATCGATGACGTCAAGGAGATCGTCGCCGCGACACCCAAGTCCCGGCAGACGTTCCTGTTCTCCGCCACCATGCCGAACGGCGTCATGTGGCTGGCGCAGGAGATGATGCGCGATCCCATGCGGGTCAACGTCGGCCTGGAGGCCGCGGCCGAGGGCATCCAACAGGTCGTGCACCCGGTGGACTGGGCGCGAAAGCATCAGTTGCTGCTTCATGTCCTCGAGGAGATGACATCCGGCCAGGTACTCGTGTTCACGCGTACGCGCGACACGGCCAATTATCTGAGCGAGTTCCTGGGCGCCCGCGAGGTCTCGGTGGATGACATGCACGGCGGAAAATCGCAGGGCGAACGGGACTCGAGCCTTACCCGTTTCAGGGAGGGCCGGACCCGGATTCTGGTCGCGACAAACGTCGCGGCTCGCGGCCTGGACATACGTGGGATCAAGCATGTCATCAACTTCGACGTGCCCGAGGATCCCCGGGATTACGTGCACCGGGTAGGCCGAACGGCACGCGGCGATGAGACCGGGGATGCGATCACCCTCGTTTCGCCCGGTGATTGGCTCCTGGTGCGACAGATCGAAGCCCTCACCGGCGAGCAGATCGAGCGAGTCGAGGTCGAAGGTTTCGAACCCAGCGTCCCCCCACCCGATTCGCGCGGAGACACCGAGGACGCTTACCCGGCAGGCCCGGACAGGCCCCGGTCGGCCCTCAGCCGAGGCATTCGGAAGAGATAGCAGCCCTTCCCACCTGTTCGACAAGCGCACATCGAGAACGACCACGGCGCCGACTCGAAGGAGTCCCGTCACACCCGAGAGTTCTCTGTGGGCTTGACATGCAACCGTACGGTTGCATATTATCCCGTCATGACGACGCTCTTCGATGCGGTGGCGGATCCGACCAGACGGCGAATCCTCGAGCGACTGCGGACCTCCGGTCCTTTGTCCTTGAGCGAGATCGCCGAGGATTTCCCGATCACGCGTCAGGCCATCACGAAGCACCTCGACGCCCTCGCGGCGTGCGGGTTGGTGCGAACGACCCATGTCGGCCGAGAGCGCATCCACGAGTTGGATCCGCAGCCTCTTCGCGAGATGGAGGAGTGGCTCGCGCCGTACGCCGCCGAATGGGATCGGCGTCTGGACCGGCTGCACAGGCACCTGGAGGGAGATCGATGACCGGTACCGTCGAGAAGACACTGAAGTTTGCCGCTTCGCCCGAGCGTGTGTGGCGAGCGATCACCGACCCGGATGAGCTGTCCCGCTGGTTTCCCGATCGCGTGGACGGTGGAGAGCTTCAGCCAGGCATGGAAGGGGGCTGGTTCTGGGAGAAGCACGGTCGGTACGCGTTCCGGGTCGAGATCATGGAGCCCCCCAGGAGGCTCGTATGGCGATGGGCGCGCGACGCCGATACCGCCCTCGAGGACGGGGTGACGACGACGGTCGAATGGGTCCTCGAGCCCGCGCCCGACGGTGGCACGGTGCTCAGGCTGTGCGAGAGCGGGTTCGCCCTGAAGAAGGATCGCGATGTGAACGACGGGGGGTGGGACGCCGAGCTGAAAGAGCTGGTTGCCCTTCTCGGCAGCTGAAGGCTCCCAGGAGGATCTCGGACTCGGCCAAAAAAGAAAGCGGGACCGCCCTCGATCGAGGGCGGTCCCGCTTGAGCGTCTATGTCAGACCGCTAGGGTCTTGGACGCCTCAGACCTTCCGGACGTTCTCGGCCGCAGGACCCTTCTGGCCCTGGACGACCTCGAGCTCCACACGGTCACCCTCGTTAAGGGTCTTGAAGCCCTCAGCCTGGATCGCCGAATGGTGGACGAAGACCTCGCCCTGGCCGTCATCGAGAGCGATGAAGCCATAACCCTTGGCGTCGCTAAACCACTTCACGGTTCCGTTGCTCGGCATTGCCGTACTCCTACGTTCTTGGTGGTGTCGCCGGGAGTACGGACCTGCCGTCACTACCGACTACAAACAGTCGCGGACCATTTGCCCCCGCGTTGGGCTTGCTGACCACCCCCATCCATGTGGACGGTGGGGCCGACGCTCGAGAGCCAAAAAAAAACGGGCCTGGTTTGCTCCCCAGATCCCGCCTTTCGTACGCTCCTGGACGCTGAGCGAAAAGATACTGTCAATCGGCGATCACGTCAATCCCGTGGCGAGCCGACATCCTGATAAGCCCAGTACCGGAGTGGGTTTCCTCTTCGGGTCACGGCACCCACCGCCAAGCCTCGCCGTCTACGGTGGAGCGTCGGGCCGAGCGATCACCCCTTGCCTGCGTCGCGCGCGGATTTCCACCTTCCGAGTGTCGCCCCCCGTCGGCGCGATGTGGCCCCCATCGCGCATCGAGCCGTTCTTTCGCGTCGAGCCGAAGATGAGAAGATCGATGAAGAGCCTGCCGGTCGTTTTCCACACCGTGTCGCTCCTGATCACGCTGGTGTCGGTCCCGGGCGGTTTGAAGGCCCAATCCCGACCTGACGTCCCCTCACCCTCCGAGTTCCACGGCTACGATCTCGGAAGCCGATATACGATCACGGCGGCCCTGTACGATTACTACCGGGTCCTGGCTCAGGGCAGCCCGCACATCGAGTACCTGGAGTATGGTCGGAGCATCCAGGGCCGCCCGCTGCCCATTCTGACCGTGTCGAGCGAGGCCAATCTGGCCGATCGGGTAACGATTCTCGACGGGATACGTCGACTGACGCACGTAACGGCGGCTCTGCCCGAGTCAGAGCTCACCAGACTCGTGACCCGGACACCCGCAGTGGTCTGGATCTTCATCGTCGACACCGATGAAGAGGCCGGAGTCGAGGTGTTGCAGGAGGTGGCCTACGACCTGGCGACTCGAACGGATCCCGAAGCGCAGGCGATTCGCGACAACCTGCTCGTCGTTTTCGCCCCGCTTACGAATCCGGACTCTCATGCCCGCTACGTCACCTGGCACAAGCTCTACAACGTGGAGGGAGCCTCGACCGACCCCAACGCGGTGGAAAACTCGGCTCACTGGGGCATGAATACGGATGGGAACGCGTTCGGAATCGACGTGAACCGCGATTTCGGATGGTTCGTCACACCCGAGATGCGGGCGTTCGCCCAAGCGGTCACGGACTCGCGTCCGCAGCTCATGCTGGACGTGCACAGTGGACCGGACGTCATCTTCCTACCGCCGTTCCCCCGCCCGTATCATCCGCTGTGGCCCGCGCAGGCAGAGAGCTGGTGGGAGCGGGTGGCGGAGCGGGCGAGCGAGAATTTCGGCCGGCGCGGCTGGACGTTCAACAGCCGCCAGGGCTATGAGGGAGTGACGAGCGTCGGGTTCGGGCTCTCGTGGGGGATGCTCGGTGGGTCGGTCGCCAGCTTCCTGTACGAAACGTTTGGGGGCCGACCCGGCAAGACGCTGGCCTTCCATCGGAGTGATGGGACGATCGCCACCATGCGCATGGCCATGGATCGCCATGCGGAGGGCATCTGGTCGTTGCTGCAGGTGGCGTCCGACAACCGCGAGACCCTGCTGCGAGACGCGCACCGCGTCGTGGTGGAAGGTGTGGAGGCAGCCCGAGCGGGGACGGTGCGAGCGATAGCCCTCCCGGCCGCAGGGGGCGACCCCCACAAAGTGAGTCGGCTGGTGGACCGCCTCGGACTGCAGGGCGTGGCGGTGCGTCAGGCGACCGACCGCTTCACGGCCGTTGCGGCGTCATTTTTCGCGCTCGATCACCGGGCTCCCCGCCAGTTCGATGCCGGGACGTACGTGGTCGATCTCACCCAACCGAGGGCTCGTCTCGCGCGTGCGCTCCTGGATCCGACAATCGACTATGGCGACCCCCAGGTCGAACTCCCGTTCGGCCGTCGAATGCCGTACTACGACGTCACCTGGGGAGCCCTCCCCTACTTGTTCGGAGTGGAGGCGTACGCGCTTCGGGAGCTGCCTGCCGGTCTGACCGTCACGATGGGCAGCCGGGCCACGCCGGCCGGTGGCCTGCGGAGCCTGGCCCGGGCCGAGTCTCCGTACGCCTGGATACTCCCGGCCGGGCTCGAGTCATCCTACAGGATCGCGATCCGGCTGATGCGTGAGGGATTCCGATTGCGCGTCTTCCACGCTCCGTTCGAGGTGGGCGGCGAGACCTTCGCGAAGGGCACGTTCGCCGCGATCCGCCAGAGGAACCCGGAGGGGCTCGCAGATCGGCTGTCCGAGTTGGTCGAGACGCTCGGGGGCACGGCGATCGAGGTCGCCGGTCCGTTCACGGACGCCGGCGTGGCGTTCGGCGACGAAAGCCGTCTCGTCGCGATCCGCCAACCACTCGTGGCCGTCGTCGCGGATTGGCCCGTGTCCCAAGACCACATCTTCGGAGGCATCCGAAGCGTTCTCGAGGGGGACTTCGGACTCGCCTTCAGCCCCGTGATGCTCGAGACGATCAACCAGGCGGATCTCTCCAAGTACACGGCAGTCGTATTGCCGCACGCGGGGATGGCCATCCGCGGCGGCCCCGGGTT
Source organism: Gemmatimonadota bacterium (assembly GCA_039589195.1). Classification (GTDB taxonomy): domain Bacteria; phylum Gemmatimonadota; class Gemmatimonadetes; order Palauibacterales; family Palauibacteraceae; genus JBDHAC01. Next base: position 44,357 of record JBDHHV010000017.1, read on the forward strand.
CAGCGCCGGGTATGCCGGACGGCTCGATTTGGAGAACCTGCGCCGCTACGTACGGGCGGGGGGCACGCTGATCGCCGTCAAGGGCGCCGCGGCGGAGGTCTCGCGAGACTCGCTGCTGGGTGCGGGCGTGATGTTCGACGGGTGGGCTTCCGAGGCCAACGGGGCCGCGCTACGCGCCCGTTGGGAGACGGCGGGGCTCGACGACTTGGCGCTGGAAACGTCGTCAACTGTCGCCTGGCGGCCCGAGCTGCGACCGGTTGGCGCACCCCTCGTCGGTGTGGGGGTGCGAACGGATGAGTTCGCGGCACCGGGCGCGTATCCGGTGCTCCTGGACGCCGAGGCGGTCTCCGGGGTCGAGGTCCTGGCCCGCTACGGAGCCGACCCGAACGCCCTCGTCCTGGATGGCTTCGTCACGGATGCGGATCGTGAGAGGATCGCGGGGCGCCCTTTCCTCATCATTCGGCGCGTCGGCCAAGGCAGGGTCGTGTACCTGGCAGACGATCCGACGTACCGGGGCCAGTGGTACGGGCTCAACCTCCTGTTTCTCAACCTGCTGCTGTTCAGCCCGACGGCGTGACCGCATCTACCGCTCGGGGCGGCGCCACTCCCGGCTCTTCCAGCACGACATCGTCGGTCTCCAGCGCGAGCGCATCGGCGATCAGCCTCCTTCCGGCATGGGGGGCTCGAGGTGCCCGAGCTGGACGAGCATGCTCAGGTTGTCCCACACCACGTGGATCTCCGTGATCATGCCACCCTCCAGCCGGAGGATGCCGGCGAAATCGAGGTCCACTCGCTGTCCGGTCGCCGGAAAGGGACCGATCGGGCCATCCTGCGTACCCGAATAGTTCGCCCAGACCCCCACCAGGTCTCCCTCGGCTACGAGGAAGCGAATGTCCTGCATCGCATCGGGCACCCCCGTGAAGTCCTGCCGGAGCATGTCCTTGAACTGATCCAGGCTCCGCACCTCGAGGCCCGGCGTGGACGGGCTGTGGCGGACGACATCGGGCGACACGAGCTCGTCCAGGTCGTCGAACCGCCGTTCGTTCATCGCCGCCACGAAACGGCGTACGACCTCCTTGTTCGCCGCCTCCTGGTCGGCTGCTGCATTCGCGGAGGCGCTTGCGGCCGCCTGCGACGTGTCCTGAGCCGGCGTGCACCCGACTCCCAGCCCCGCGATCAGGCCGAGTCGAAGGACGAAGGCCGGGAACTGCCGACGAATGCTCATAGTGCGACTCCTCTCGGATTCACGCGGCGTGACACCTCATGCGTACCCGCAGCACACCTAATAACGGAAGGCGTAGGAGAGCTTGATCAGCAACTGATTGGAGGAGAGCTCCCAGCGATCCGTCAGGTTCTCGACGTTGTGATTGTACACCACGAATAGGTCGCCGAGGGGACTGAACGTCCACCGGAGCCGGGTGTTGGCTCCCAGCTCGCGAGTGTCGTCATCGTATTGGACGAAGCCGCTGAACTCCAGGTCGGGCGAGAGGTTCAGCCTCAGGCGGCCCCCATACAGCTCCTGCGTGAAATCTCCCCCGGGCAGCGAGCCCGTGTTCCGGGTCATGTTCAGCTCGATCGTCGCGAGCGGAGTCGGGTTGATGTTCATCCGCAGCTCGAGCTGATCCAGACTGCCATCGTAGAACGGCCCGAACCACCAGGTGACCCGTCCGCTCACCTTCCGCTTGGATGCGATGTCCGCCTCCATCCGATAGCGGATGAAGTGGTACGAGCCGGGCGGGATGACCACTCCGTCAGCGATCTCGAACGGCTCGACCAGCCGCTCGCCCTCGGGGTTGAAGTTGAATTCGAACCGTTCGCCGCTCTCGAAGGTCCAGTTGATGGGGGCCGTGAAGATCCGATAGCTCTCCCAGTTCCCGTCCAGATCGAGGGTGAGGCTGGGGAAGAGCTCGTTCCGGATGAGCCGAAGCCACGACCAGCCGGGTCGCACGCTCCAGGTTGCGCGGGGGTTGATGTTCTGGATCCCACGACGCGGCACGAAGCCCAGCGAGGGATCGAAACCATCCCCGATGCGCTGATAGGTGAGCGCGACGTCCCAGGTATCGTTCGGGTAGTCGATCTTGGCGCCAAAGGCGGTCCGGTCACCCTCGAGTCCTTCTCGATCGGTGAGCAACCCCCACACTCCGACCAGAAGGTTCTTGTCACCGGCGAAGCGAGAGGTTTGGAACGTGAAGTCGGTGCCGACCAGATAGCTGCCCGGCGCCCCGGCGGGATCGCCGAACGTCGCCATCACGCCCGCGGTCGACTCCTGCAGCACGTTCTGCTGGATTCGTACCGCTCCCAGGGTGGTCGCGTCCCACAGGGTATCCACCGACCCGGTGTTCGTGACGAGGGCGCCGAAGTTCGTGTTGCCGCTACGCCCACTCAGCTTGCCGCCCACGCGGAGCGGCACTTCCTCGCCTTCGAGCAGCCCGATCCTTCGCGTGAAGAACGGAACGATGTTGGGACGGAACCCGGCTGTGAGACCGATCCCGAAGTCGAAGATGTCGGCGCCCTCGAGGAAGAACGTTCGCTTTTCCGGGAAGAACTGGCTGAAGCGGGTGAGGTTGGTTTGGCGCGTGTCCACCTCGGTTTCGGCGAAGTCCGTGTTCACGGTCCCGATCGCCGTCACGTTCGGTCCTATCCGCTGCGCGAAGTCCAGGCTCGGATCCCACGTGCCGTCGGTATCGGAATCGGCATCCGGCTTCTCGAAACCGCCCACGAAGGAGGGTCGCACCGTCAGACCGATTCCGGTGCTGAAGACGGGCAGCTCGGTGATCCGCCCCGCACGGCTGGTCTGAGTGACCTTCGCGTCGCGGATCGGGCTCGCCCAGCGGCTGACCTCCTGCAACCGATCCGTGCGGCGCTCGACATTGAAACCCCACTCTCGCAGCCCGCGCCGGAAGGTCAGGCTCTGCATCGGAATACGAATCTCCGCAGACCAGCCCTGTTCGGTCCTTGCCGTCTTCGCCTTCCACACGGCGTCCCAGAGCTCGTCCTCTCCCTCACCACGGTTCGCGACCAGGGCATCGTAGCGCGCGCCACGAGGGTTCACGGCGAACACGTATCCGGATCGCCCATCGAGGAAAGGATCGAGCACGATCTTCACGTGATCTTCGCTGCGGAGCTCGGGGTCGCGGACGAGCGAGTAGCTGACGACTCCGCTCGGATCCGGGTCGAAGGCCTCCACGCCGATGATCAGGGCGGTCGGGTCGGCGAGCAGTCGCACGCGAGTGCGCCCGACGAGGTCACCACCTTCGACGGGCTCGGTCATGGTCAAACCGTCGATCAGCTCCGCCGCGAGCCACGCCGAGTCATCGAGGATGCCGTCCAGCCTCAGCGAGGCGTCCGCGGCACCGACGCGAACGGATGGAGTCCCGGTGTCCTGGGCGCTCAGGCACAGGGGAGAGGACAGCGCCGAGAGCCCGCTCAGGGCTATGAGGACCCAGCGTGATCGCGGCGTGGAGCCGGCGGTTCCCCGTGAGTGAACCGTAGTCCCGTGCGTGTGAGGCATACCTCGAGAGGATGCTGTGGCGTGAGTCGGCTCGTCAAACGCCACGCGTGTGGCCATAGTGAGGTGGGCGGGTGCCGCACCGCAGACAGGAAGACCGGAGGTCAGGTGACCGATTCCGCCGAGTGGCAGGTCCTGGACAATCGGGAGAGTGGCCGGTTCGAGATCACGATCCACGGCGAGACGGCCTACCTCGAGTACACGCGCGGGCCGCACCAGCTAGCCCTGATCCATACCGAGGTCCCGTCATCTCTCTCGGGCCGCGGGCTGGCGAGTCGACTGAACCGGTACGCGCTGGACCACGCACGGACCGAGGGCCTCCAGGTCACCGTCGCGTGTCCGTTCGCCCTCGGGTTCGTGGACCGACACCCGGAGTACGCCGACTTGTTGAGCCGGCCGACCGGGCCCGCCGTCTCCGAGCCCCCCTGGATGTGAGGCACGCGTCCGAAACCTGCCGGCGCGCGACTCCGTTCGAACCTAAGCGGGGCATGCAAGCGTCCCAGTCGGGATAGGCATCGCCACCGCGTCCTCGAACGCCAGGAGTCGACCCGCATGGACACGCTTCTCCAGGACATTCGCTTCAGCCTCAGGACTCTCAGGAAGAGCCCTGTCTTCACGATCGTTGCCGCGGCGACGCTGGCCCTCGGGATCGGGGCCAACACCGCGGTGTTCAGCGTCGTGAACGGAGTGCTGCTGCGAGATCTTCCGTACGAGGAGCCCGATCGGTTGACGTTGATCTGGACGAACTTCGGGCCCGACCTGCCCCAGAATTGGGTGTCTGGGCCCGAGTTCGTGGAGATGCGCGAGTTCCAGACGCAGTTCGAGGATATCGGCGTCGTGGTGCCCACGACCGTGAGCTTCACGGGACAGGGGGAGCCCGAACAGATCGGCGCGGCCGGCGCGTCGGGCGGGTTCTTCCAGGTTCTGCGCGTGTCGGCCGCGCACGGTCGGCTGTTCGGGCCCGAGGATGACACCCCCGCGTCCGCACCCGTCGCGGTCCTGGATCACGGCTTCTGGCAGCGACGCTTCGGTGGGGAGGAGAGCGTGGTCGGACGAACGCTGACCGCGGATGGTGTGACGTACACCGTGATCGGGGTGCTGCCGCCGGACTTCCGCGTTCGCCACCCCGATGCACAGTTCCCCGATCGAATCGACATGTGGGCCCCCATGATCCCGATCCTCGGGGCCGAGTACGAGCAGTTGGGTCGCGGCGGACACTTCCTGCGCGCGTTCGGGCGCATGAGGCCGGGCGTGAGCCTGGCGCAGGCGGAGGCCGACATGCACTCCACCGCGGTCCAGATGCAGGAGAGGACACCGCAGTACTACGACGGGGTCGAGGGCTGGGACATCACGGTGCTCTCGCTTCACCAGGACCTGGTCGAGGACGTGAAGCCGGCGCTCATCATCCTGCTGGTTGCGGTGCTCTTCGTTCTTCTCATCGCGTGCGTGAACGTGGCCAACCTCCAGCTGACCCGTGCGGCCGGGCGAGAGCGCGAGATCGCGTTACGCTCCGCGCTCGGCGCCGGACGCGGCCGCCTCTTCCGGCAGCTCCTCACGGAGAGCCTGGTTCTGGGGCTGGTCGGGTCCGCGCTCGGTCTGGTGGTGGCGTTCGGTCTGGTCCGGGTCCTCATCGCCGTGGCCCCTGACGCCCTCCCATTGCGGGACGTGATCGGGATAGACGGAACCGTGCTTCTGTTCACTCTTACCCTCGCCGTAGCCACCGCGCTGCTCTTCGGTCTCGCTCCGGGGCTCGTGTCGCTCAAGAGGTCTCTGTTCGGGTCCCTGAAGGAGGGTGGACGGGGCAGCACGGCGGGCATCGGTGGTGCGCGGCTCCGGACCGCGCTCGTGGTGTCGGAGATCGCGCTCGCGATCGTGCTGCTCGTAGGTGCCGGATTGATGATGCACAGCCTCAACCGGCTACTCTCGGCCGATCCGGGCTATTCGACCGAACAACTCATAACCCTGCAGATCTCGCTCCCCAACAGCCGTTACGATGCGGAAGCGACGCGGTCGTTCTGGGATCGGCTCGTGGAGCGCGCCGAGGCCCTCCCGGGGGTGGACCAGGTGGGCCTGGTCTCACATCTCCCGTTGAGCGGTGCGTATGCGTCGGGCACGACCAGGGTAGAGCGGTCCGAGGCCATGCAACCGGACCCGGGCGACAACTTCGCCTCCATCGAGGCGGAGCGTCGCTGGGTAAGCCCGGAGTATTTCCAGACCATGGGGATCCAACTGATCGCGGGTCGGATGTTCACGATCGCGGACAACATCGACGCGCCTCTCGTCGCTATTGTCGACGAGGAGTTCGCTCGACGATTCTGGCCCGAAGAGAATCCGATCGGCCAACGGATCAGCATCAACCAGAACGCGGATGGGCGTGTTTGGCGAGAGGTCGTCGGTCTGGTTCGCCACTCGCGCCACTACGATCCGGGCACGATCGGACGCGAGGCCGCGTACTACCCGTACGCTCAGGCCGGCGTGAACACCATGTTCCTGGCCGCGCGGACGAGTACCGACCCCGCATCCGTGACCAGCGCGGTGCGTGAGGCGGTCTGGGCCCTGGACCCCGATCAGCCCGTATCGGACATCCGGACGATGGAGGACCGGGTGGGCGGGGCCGTCGCACAACCTCAATTCAACCTGTGGCTCCTGGCCGCCTTCGCCCTCATCGCACTCCTCCTGGCCGGGATCGGCATTTACGGCGTCATCGCGTACTCCGTTGGCCAGCGTCGTCACGAGGTCGGCGTGCGGATGGCCCTCGGTGCCGACCGCGCGGACGTGCGGTCGCTCTTCCTGCGTCAGGGCATGGTGTTGGTCGCCGTGGGCGTGGCACTCGGGGTCGTCGCGGCACTCGGGCTATCGCGGTTGCTCACGAGCCTCCTGTACGAGGTGAGCCCGGCGGATCCGGTCACGTACATCGCGGTCGCTCTCGTCTTGAGCACCGTGGCGGTGGGCGCGTGCCTGATTCCGGCTATGGTTGCAACGCGGGTGGAGCCCGTGTCGGTGCTACGCGAGGAGTAGCCCGGCAGCCTTCCAATCCGTGCGGGTCGAGCTATCTTCCGGCCCCATGAATCGAGGCCACCCGGAGTTCACGTTTCGAGTTCAGCACGCTGCGGCGCCCCTCGCCCTGGCGATCTGTGCGCTCGCGCCTTGCTCGATGGCCGGGCAGGCCCCTGATAGCGTTCGCGCCGAGGCCGAGCGGGACACGCTGCCCGTATATCGAACGAGCGAGATCGCCGTGCAGGTCGCGCGGTCGGTCGCCGCTCTCGCGGGGCTGCCATACGCGATCAGCGTAGCCGACCGCTCCGCGGTCCAGGTCGGGGAACGCACCGTGTCCCTGGACGAGGCGCTCCGTTTCGTCCCCGGGCTGTTCGTGCACAACCGTCGCAACTACTCGCTGGGTGACCGGGTCACGGTGCGGGGGCAGGGTGCGCGCGCCCAGTTCGGGGTGCGGGGCGTCCGGGTCCTCGCGGACGGGATCCCGCTCACCCTCGCGGACGGCCAGAGCACGCTCACCAACCTGGACCTCGCTTCGGTCGGGCGAGTGGAGGTGATACGTGGATCCGCTTCCGCGCTGTACGGGAACGCCGGCGGCGGCGTCCTCAGTTACCGAACCGAGCTTCCCGTCGACCAATCCCTGCTTCTGGAGCCGCGGCTTACGGGAGGCAGCCACGGGTTCCTCCAGACGCGGCTAAAGGCCTCCGGCTCGACGGGCGGTGTCTCGTATCTCGGCAGCCTGAGCTACCTGCGGACGGATGGCTTCCGAGACTTCTCGGAGGCCGAGGTGTTCCGCGCGAACGTGCGCGTTGCGGGACGTGTCGGCGAGACGGGAGAGGTCCGCGGTCTGCTCAACCTGTACAGCACACCCTTCGCCCAGAACCCCAGCTCGCTGTCGCTCGAGGACGCTCGCGATAACCCGCGGATGGCACGCTCGTTCATCATCTCCCAGGGCTCCGGCGAGGACGCGACGCAGGGACAGGGCGGAGTGGCGCTCGATCTCCCGCTCGGTGAGACGGCGCGTTTTCGGGCTACGGCGTGGGGACTGTGGCGCGATCTGTGGAACCCGATCCCGGGCCGCATTATCCAGATCGACCGGCTCGGGGGCGGCTTCCGGTCGGAGGTCGCCGGCAGCCTCGGGCGGGACATCAGTTGGGTGGGGGGGGTCGATCTCGAGCTCCAGCGCGACGAGCGCATGGAATCGGAGAACCTGGGCGTCGACGAAGACGTGCCGGAGAGTCGGGCGCAGGAGGGCGAGCTGCTCCTCGACCAGCGTGAGCGCGTGCTGGGTCTGGGACCGTTCCTTCGCGTCGGCGTCGAACTGGGGGAGCGCTGGACGCTCACGCTGGGGGGCCGGCTCGACGTGTATCACTTCGAGGCGGACGATCGCCTTCTCACGGATGGCGACGACTCCGGGAAACGCACGTTCACCGAGTTCAGCCCGACTGCCGGCCTAGCCTTCGAAGCTACCGACTGGCTCCAGGTGTACGGCAACTTCTCGACGGCCTTTCAGACCCCTACCACGAGCGAGCTCTCGAACCAGCCGGACGGTTCCGGAGGGTTCAACCCCGATCTCGAGCCGGAGAGGATCGTGGGTGGCGAGCTCGGCGTGCGGGGCTCCTTCCAGGATGCTCGCCTCGGGTACGGGGTCTCGGCCTTTCTGGCCAACGTCAAGGACGCGCTGATCCCGTTCGAGGGCCCGACCGAGGAGGTGTTCTTCCGGAACGCGGGCGAAGTGGGGCGGTCCGGTGTCGAGGTCGCCGTCGGTTGGCAGCCCCACTCCGCCTGGCGCGTGGAGCTCGCGCAAACGATCCAGCGGCTGCGCTTCGAGGAGTTCGAGGTCGACGGTGACGATCTTGCCGGCAAGGACGAGCCGGGGGTCCCGAACCACTGGCTCACGCTCGGACTCACGCATACGCCGGATCTCGGGCTCAGGACCGAGGTCAACTTCCGGTGGGTGGACGCATACCCGGTGGACGATGCCAACACGGCCTTCAACGACTCGTATCGGGTCGTCGATCTCCGCCTGTCACTCGACCGCACCCAGCGTGGGTGGCCGCTGCGCATGTTCCTGGGTATCGACAACCTGTTCGATGAACGCTACAACGGATCCGTCGTCCCGAACGCGTTTGGTGCCCGCTACTACGAGCCGGCCCCCGGGTTCGAGGTGTACGGTGGAGTCAGCTGGCCGATCGGCTCGACGCGGGGCTCTCCCTAGCGGGGCTCTCCCCAACCAAGGCTCCCGCAAGCAGCTCTCCCTGGCGTGGCTCCCTCGGGGGCTCCCGCCCTTCGCTCGGAAACGGACCGTCACACGAGAAGAGAACGGGCTCCCGGGAGGGATCCCGGAAGCCCGTCGTTCTGGAGCTGCCGCCTGGACGCGCCCTCGGACGCGGCTGCGCCCTCAGACCCGGCCGGCCGGAGTCGACGTCCGCGCTACGGCCTCAGTACCAGGTTCAGGTACATGCGCACACCCGGCACCGCCGTCCCGCCTGTCGGCGCATTCCCGATCGCGATCCGCATGAACATCCCGATCGTGTCGCCGGGGTTCACGCAGAAGTCCTGGGTCTCGCCCGAGCACAGCGGGTGCTTGAGCTCATACCAGATGAACTCGTCGGATGGATCGGAGCCATCGAACCCGATGCTCCCCCCACCGTCCTGGCCAGCGTCTGTGGCCCCGCAGATCGCGCTGCCCGTGAGGCAAGTGGACTCCAGGTAGCGATCGACGAACGTCTGCGTCGTCGAGCCCCTGACCTTCTCCTGGCCGATCTCGAACAAGTCGTCGTTCACATCGGCCGTGCCATCGGACAAGCCCCCCACATCGAACTCGTACGCGACGGCCGTGTTATCCTCGGACGAAGGCCGCGGGAGCTTGAACCCGAGGTAAAGGTCCGTGCCGTCATGCAGCCAGTAGAGCGTGCCGTCCGGCTGCGTTCCGGGTCCCCCGCCGGACAGATTCAGCGGCCCGATCGACATCGAGTCCGCGCAGTTCGGATCCGTCCAAACGCCATCGCGGCTCCCGTCGGTCACGTCCGGGGTGGCGCACACCTGAGCCTCGAACTCGACCACGAGGTCGTTCGCCCACACCGGCACCGACGTGGAGGAGGCCGGCAGGAACGTGTCGAGTCCGGGCACCGGCCCGTTCGGGAACCCGCTCGGGCCCGGGCCTACGGTTCCCGGCGGGGTGTCGCTCTCCGTGTCGCCGGGCTCCAGATCGCACGGGCCGGCATCCCCCGGAAAGCCGCTTCCCGTGGTTTCGAGGGTGCCACTCACGGCGATCCCGCACCCGAGCGCCCACAGCTTGGTCCTGTCATCGCCGATCGTCCACGCCACCTGCACCAGGCCCGTAGATCCCGTCGTGAAGTCGACGTGCGCCAGGCTGTTGGTTCCGTGCACCTGGCCCGCCACGCACGTCGCTTCGGGGCCGTACTTCGCGATTGATGCCGGGTCGCCCGGGGCGAGATCCGCCGGACAGGCGACCCCGACGGCACCGGGATCATCCGCATCGGGCTCGGCGAACACGTGCACCGTGGCCCCTTCGTCGGCCATGCCCTGCGGGCCCACCGGGTCTCCCACTTCGTCGAACACGGACAGCTGTACATCGGTCGTGCCGAAGGCCGCCACGTTGGGCGTCAAGGTGGTCGAGTTCAGCATCGCCGCCGGCCGAGCGATCACGAAGTCGCTGCCGGGCGAGACGCCACCCAGATCTCCACCGGCGCTGCCGTGCCCGACTGCGCCGGTTGCCACCAGCTCACGTACGCCGAACACGCCGGCGAGCCTGTCGAACACGTGCTTCAGGATGGTGGGCTCCGTCGCTACCGTGGCGCAGGCGGCAGGATCGACGGGGGGCAAACTCAGGATCCCCTGGTCGTCCACCATGTGGATCGTGGCGACGTCCTCGAGGGCCGGATCGATGGCCGGGAACGGGTTGTCGCCGCCCTCGAACAGGATGCAGGAGCCGTCGGCCAGCGTGACCGCGTCGCTGAACGTGAAGTTCTTGCAGGTCCACGTCGGGATGTCCATCAGCGCCGAGGGCAGGAGGATTCGACCATCGGGCGCCGTGGCACCCTCGCAGTCCGAGATGCCGGTGATCGTAACCACGCCACCCTGGCTGTTCGGTGCGACGATGAGTGTCGTCTCGTCCAGGGTCAGTTCCGCCCCGCGATTCATGTCGGCGACGCACTGGACGAAGTCCTCTCCGGACGCGGTCCCGAAGCAGGAGCCGCCCGAGTCGTCGAGGAGGAAATTGATGTTCTGGTTGCTACCGCTTCGGATGTACAGGATCTGGTTGTTCAGCGGCTGACCCTGGGACGGATCGTCGGTCACTCCGAAGTCCCGGAAGCCGAGGTCGACGCTCGACGTTCCGACCTGCAGGCTGACCCAAACCCGCCACAGCTCCTGCGTGGTTTGCCCCCTCAATCTCGGGGTCCTCCATTGCGTCTGGTAGAAGGTACCGGTCGCGTCCGTCTTGACGATCACCGGCGATGCGCCGCTGATGTCGACGGTGCCGCTCCCACCGCTGTCGGGCACGTAGTCGCCGGTGATCGCGTCGATCGTGAACCGGTACGCCATGACCTTGAGGCCGCTCTCGAAACCCGATACGAACGCGCCCGTGGGCGGTGTCGCGGCCGTGGACGCACGGAAGAAGAAGCCGGCGGTCCCGACGTGGTGGTCCGGGTCCCGCATGTCGGCGTAAGCGTCGCACGGCGACTCCTGGCTACTGAGGCCGGGAGCACCGGCGGGATCCGGCATGCAGGTGGTGGAGCCGCCGGCAACGTGCGTGGCGGCGATGGGCAACGACTCCGGACCCGCCGGAGAACGCTCGGAGTCACTACAGGCTACGACGAGCGTAGCGCACAGACCTGCAAGTAGCAGGCGTTTCATACACAAGCTCCTTGGAGACGAGGGAGAAAGAAGACGACCAGTAACGGGACCGCGACTGCTCAGAGACGGCCGCGAATGTGCACCGTGTAAGAGGAAGCCGCAAGCCCGCAGTATTTAAAGACTTGCCGGTCTCTTATTCCGCAATGCGATCATGCTCTCCGACGGAGGGCCCGGGTTACCGGTTTGGTCGGGAGAGTCGTGGCGGCGAGTCGAGGGGAGGCTACTCTCTGCTCGTGAGCACCCGGAAGTCGGGGCGGTCCCGCAGGGAGCGCCAGTTCCAGTGCAGCTGTCCTCCGACCTCGAAGGAGTGCGCGGGGTTGGCCGCCACGTACCGCTTGAGCAGCTCCATGGCCCCATCGGGGTCCCCGGTGGTCGCGAGGATGCGGGCTTCCAGCACCATGAGATCCTCGTTCGGATCGATATCCCCCTCCGCACGACCCAAGGGCAGTACGCTCGAAGCGCTGTCAGCCAGCCCCGCCTTCCTGAGGATACCGGCCACCAGGAGATACCCCTTCCGCTCCTCGATCGGACGCGGCCCGGCGTCGAGGACGTCCTGGAGCTCGGCGTGAAGCTCCCAGGCGACGTCGGGATCGGCCTCCTCGGACGGGGCGAGCATGAGCCACAGCTGGCACTGGATGAAGTCGTGGTCGTCAGGGAATCGGAGGTGCCCCGCCTCGCACCACTGTCGAGCATCGTTGAACTGCTCCAGGTCGTAGTGCGCCCAGAAGAGGCGACCGAGGACCTGGTCCGCGTTCTGTAGGAATGCATCCTCCTCGTAGGCTCGCCGCGCCGCCAGCGCGACCGAGGCGTTGTCGGCCCTCTGCATGTACAGGTGGCTGAGCATGGACCAGGCGCTCGCCAGCGACGGGTCCACATCCACCGCATCCTCCAGGTCGGCCTGGGCGTCGTCCAGCAGGCGGTCCGCCTCGTCCGCATCCTCGACGGCGTCGAGGAGCCAAAGGATATAGCGGAGCGTACCCCGCGCCTCGTGGGCGTCCGGGTCCCTGGTGGCGATGGCCAGAGCTTGCTCGGCGTGAGGCAGCCCGGCGCGAAGCTCCGCCGCGCCGGTCTCGTAGTCGCCTTTGAGGGCGGCCCAGATCCAGCCGCGCCGGAACGCGACATCGGCCCTGAGCACGGACGGCTGGGTCCAGGTGGGGTCGATGGTGCCCGCCAGGGCCAGCAGCGAATCCGCGTCGCTCAGCGCGGCGAGCGCGGCGTCCAGCTCGTCACTGTCCCGCAGCTCGGTGGATTGCTTGCGCAGCCGCTCGGCCCTCTGAACGAAGGACCAGGCCTCGACGCTGGAGGTTCCCGATTTGCGCTCGCGGAGGCGAACCTCCTCGCCCAAGCGCTCGCGCAGGAAGCCCGAGATGCTCTGGGCCACCGAGTCCCGCGCGGCGAGAAGCTCCTCGGCTGGCAGCTCGAAGCTCTCCCGCTCGATATCCGCACCGCTCAGACCATCGACCAGTCGAGCGGTCACCCGCAAGCGATCCCTGCGCGGTTCGACGCTCCCCTGGATCAGGCTCCCGACCCGGAGGGCGCGGGCGATGCTGTCGGGCGGAAGCTCGAGATCACGAAACGGCGCAACGCCGTTGGTCGAGACGACATCCAGGGCTCGGACCTGGGATAGTCGCTCGATCAGCGCCTCTGTGAGACCGTCTGCGGCGAACCTGAGCTCGCCATCCGCGCTCAGGTCCTCGAAGTAGAGCACCGCGACGGAGCGCGGGTCGAGACCCGCAGCGGCCGCCTCCTCGGCCGAGACAGCCGCCCCGCGATAGTTGCCGATCAGAATGCCGGAAATCGTCAGGGCCGCGACCAGCATTATCCCCTGGAGCCAGATCTCCAGCTTGGGGGGCTTCTGAGCCCCTTTCTCGCCGTGGAACCAGGCCAGGATGAGCGTGCCCGGGATCCCGAACAGATAGAAGACGAGGGCGACCCGATAGGCGACTCCGGGGAGGATGGAGTTCCCCACGAGCTGGTCGACGCCCTCCAGCGCCAGGAAGCCACCGGCGATGTACGCCCCCAGCCACGGGAAGACGCGCCGCCGGCGCAGATTTTCAGACAGACCCATGTACACTCACGGTACGGAGACGAGTTCGACCCAAGGATGCGCGCACTCCGCGGAGGTGTCAACTTGGAGGATGGCCGGTCGGGCCAGGTGAGCCGAGCAGTCTCGGGTACGAGCTCGCTGGCCGTGGCGCACGCGTTTCTGGCGCGTGTATCATCGGGTCGCGAGTTTCAGTTCGTCACTGCCGTTCACCGAAAGGTCCCTCTATGCGCCGCATCCTGTTCCTCACAGTCACGCTCGCCGCCTGCTCCGCTGAGACTCCGAATATCGACGCCGAATCCCAAAGTCCGGCGCAGGCAGATGCCGCGGCTACCCCGAGCGAGTCTCCGGGCGAGCCCGTCACGGATCCCCGAGACGTCGCGTTCGCGCCGGAGTTGCAGATCGACCTGGCCGCGATGGAGAGGCGGGCGAGCGGGCTCTACGTACAGGTGCTGGCCGAAGGCGAGGGACCGGCGGCGGTGTCCGGGGATGCCATGGGCGTCGACTACACCGTGTGGCTCTCGGATGGCAGGGTGCTCGACTCGAGCTTTGATCACACACCCCCGGCACCGCTCCCGATGGTCCTGAACGAGACGAGTCTGATAACCGGGTGGACGGAAGGTGTGACCGGGATGCGATTGGGTGAGAAGCGCCGACTGGTGGTCCCATTCGACCTGGCGTACGGAGCGGCGGGCCGCCCGGGCGTGCCACCGTACGCGACGCTCGTGTTCGAGGTGGAGCTCGCGATCCACACACCGGGCGGCGGCCCGTAGCGGCCCCCGGGCTCGTTTCGCGGCGGGCCCCGTGGATCTTTTCCTCTCCTTTCCTGTACCTGCGTCATCAATACATTGTTCATTGATACATGAACCGGAGATGGACGTGCGTGACCCGAGAGACCTCCTGCCGCTAACTCCGTTGTGGTACAACATCCTGCTCGCGCTGACGGACGAAGTCCGGCACGGGTATGCGATCATCAAGGAGATCGAGAGCCGAACCCGCGGGAGCATGGTCCCGGCGACGGGAACCGTGTATCTGGCTCTCCAGCGCCTCCTCGAGGAGGGGCTCATCGTCGAGGAGCCCGCGGAGCCCCCAAAAGACCGCCGGCGCCGGCGGCGATACGCGCTCACCCCGTTCGCGCGCGAGGTCATCGCCGCGGAGACCGAGCGCATCGCGATGCAAATCAAGGTGGCGGTCGAAAAGGGGGCCGTCCCGCACTCCGTGCTCGAATCCTCCTGACCGTCCCCCGATCGCACTGAGCTCTTGTACTCGCTCGTCTTCCGGATTCTGCTCCGCCTCTACCCCAAGTCTTTCCGCACAATGCACGGCGAGGACATCCTCGCCACGCTCGAAGACCGGCTGACCGAAAGGGGCTCAAGAGGAGGGCTCGCCGTCTCCCTTCACGCCCTCCGGGAGCTCGCAGTCCTGATTCGCTCGCTCCCGGGCGAGCGTGCGCGGGAAGCCGACCGCAGGCGGCGGAACCGTCGGCTCTCATCCGACCGGGAGAGCCTGATTCATTCGACGCTCCAGGACCTCCGCCATGCGGGTCGCGGATTCTGGCGAGCTCCCGTTTACACGGCGGTGATAGTGCTGACGCTGGCTCTCGGGATCGGAGCCAACACGGCCATCTTTTCCGTGGTCAACGAGGTCCTGCTCAGCGGGGTTCCCTATCACGATCCCGATCGGCTGGTCCTGATCTGGAACCGGTTCGACTCGCTCGAGAACGAGCGGAACTGGGTCCACGATCTTCAGGTTCGCGACCTCCGCGACCAGGCCACGGTCTTCGAGGGTATCGCGGCGATGCAGATGGTGTCGGGTCGTATCCTCGGGGGAGACCGGCCCATCCACACCGACGTCGCTCGGGTCTCGAGCAGTTTCTTCGAGTTGCTCGGTGTGGAGCCTCTGCTCGGGCGGACGTTCCGGGAGGGAGAAGACGTGTGGGCCTCTCCGTGGGTCGTCCTGATCACGCACGAATATTGGACCCGAGAGTTCGCCCAGGATCCGGACATCGTCGGAAAGAAGATCCGTGTCGGCTGGCCGATGATGGAGATCATCGGGGTGCTGCCCAGGGACTTCGATTATCGGATGTACGAGACGCCGGACCACCGTGTCAGACCGGAGCTGTGGATCCCGCACCAGATCGACTACGGGTGGTGGGAACGCGCGATACCGGGCAACGGAGTAGCGGTGTTGGCGCGTCTGCGGGAAGGCGTGCCCGACACTCAGGCCCGCCAAGATCTGGAACGCGTCGCCGGCGCGCAGGACCGGCGCTTCTTCGACAGCGCGGGGCTCCGGTTCGACATGGTCCCTCTGGAGACCGACCTGGTGAAGGACGTGCGGCCGGCAATACTGCTTCTCGTCGGTGCCGTGGCCTTCGTGCTCCTCATCGCGATGGCCAACATCGCGACCCTGGTCCTCGCGCGGACCCAAGTTCGCCAGGGCGAGCTGGCCATTCGCCACTCGCTGGGCGCCTCGAGCGCGCGGGTCATGAGGCAGGTGCTCACGGAGAACATCGCCCTGGCGCTCGCTGGGGGACTCCTCGGCCTGGAGTTCGCTCTCCTGGGCACGCGCTTGCTGGTGGAGCTCGCTCCGGTCGAGCTCCCGTGGCTGGCGGATATCGGGGTCGACGTGCGGGTCCTCGCTTTTACCCTTGTCCTGACGGTGGTGACCGGGCTGATCTCCGGGTTGGCCCCCGCGTGGCAGGCTCGCCGGGTAGACCCGGTCCGGGCCCTCAAGGAGCTCGGGCGTCCCGGCTCCGAGACCCGCCGCGTGCGCCGCCTGCGTGGGGCGCTGATCACGCTCCAGTTCGCCCTCTCGCTGGTTCTCGTGGCGGGAGCGGGACTGTTGATCCGGAGCTTCAACCGTCTCGTCGACGTGGACCCGGGGTTCCGCCCGGAGAATACTCTCACCTTCTCCGTATACCTGATGGAGGAGTACGAGGACACCTCGAAGAGCAACGCGTTCTATGCAGAGCTTCTCGAGCATCTCCGGGAGCTGCCGGAGGTCGCGGCGGTCGGGGGAGCGAGCGCGCTTCCGCTGAGCGCACCCGCCTACGGTCCGATCTTCCGCACCGAGCCGGCCTTTCAGGTGAATCTCTTCTTGTTGCCGGGACACGGACTCGAGCCGGAGCCGTTGCTGAGAGATCGGGACGCCTGGGTCTTGTCCGATCTCAACGCCGCGCTGCCGGGTTACTTCGAGGCGGCGGGAATCTCGCTCGTGGACGGCCGGGAATTCACGGACGCGGATGGCGCCGGCGCGGTACCGGTCGTGGTCGTGGACGAGCAACTCGCGGGGACGCTCTGGCCCGGCGAAGATGCCGTGGGTCGGGAGGTGTGGGCCCTGGACGGTTGGCGCACCGTAGTCGGGGTCGCGCGCCACACCCACCACCACGCGTACGGGCGCGTAGGGCGGCCGCAGCTGTACTTCCCACATGCCCAGGTTCGGAGTGGCCGCGTCTCGATGGTCGTGCGAACGACGGGCGATCCAGCCTCCCTCGTCCAGGCGATCCGTCAGCGGGTCGATCGAGTCGATCCGCAGGTCCCGATCGGTGACATCCGGCCCCTGGACGAACTCGTGCAGGAGGCGTTCGCGCAGCCCCGTTTTCTGATGACGCTGATGAGCATCTTCGCGGCTGCGGCCGCGTTGCTGGCGGCAGTCGGCATCTACGGGATCCTCTCGTTTGCCGTGAGTCGAAGGCGGCGGGAGATCGCGGTCCGGATGTCGATCGGTGCGCGACCCCGCGATGTCGCCTGGCAGGTGATCGGGCAGGGCGTGGGGCTGGCGGCTGCAGGGTCGGTGCTCGGCCTGGTAGCCGTCCTCGCCATGGGGCGTCTGATGGAGAGCCTGATCTACGGGATTCAGCCGTACGACCCCTTCACGCTCGTCGCCGCCGCGCTCGGCGTCCTCGGGCTCGCCCTCACCGCCTGTTGGATCCCCGCGCGGCGTGCGGCCTCCGTCGACCCCCTTTCAGTCCTGACCTCGGACTAGAACCTGCCCGGTACACCTCCGCCCCCATCGTCGTACAACCTTTTTGCTATATACTTGGTCTCTATATATTGTACGACAATCTATTGAAGCTATAGGGGTGCGTCCTCGTCGAGCGTCGACGTCGGCCGTCCCCGAGCATCCGAAGGAGGCATACGGTGAACAAGAGCTCAACGATTCTGGCCTTTACGATCGCCGCCGTGGCGTGGGCGGTGCTGCCCGCTGCGACTCGGGCCACCCAGCAACACGGTGCGCCCACATACGAGACCGACACGTTCTCCACGACGGGCGAGACGATCCCGGGAACCGGCCGGATCGGTGGCATCGCCGTGGATCGGTTCGGGTACGTGTACGTGGCCAATTTTGATCTTGGCGTGTGGCGGATCTCTCCCGGGGGAGAGGCTCGTCAGCTGGCCGATGGGCTGTACGGCTCGTCCGGAAACGTCGTCGCGCCGAACGGCGACCTTCTCCAGGGCAATTGGCTGGCGAACACGATCGTCCGCATCGACCGGCAGGGCGAAGTCCATCCGTTCGTGAGCGGCGGGCTCGACGGCCCGGTCGGGATCACGATCGCACCGAGCGGGGACATCTTCGTGGTGAACTCCCGCGGGAATCACGTGACCAGGATCAGTCAGGACGGCTCGGAGGTCACGGAGTTTCTCAGGCACGAGCTGCTCCAGCAGCCCAACAGCATCGTCGCCGACCGCGAGGGCAACCTTTTTGTCGCGAACCTCAGCAACACGTCGATACTCAAGATCACGCCCGACGCTGAGGTGGAGGAGATCGCGCGGCTTCCCGGGCAGGGGAACGCCCACCTCACATTCGGATCCGACGGAGCGCTGTACGTGACCAAGATCTGGGACCACGTGGTCATGCGAGTCCAGCTGGACGGCACGTACGAGGTGGTCTCGGGGAACGGACTGGAGGGCTTCCAGGATGGCCCGTTGGGTGAATCGATGGTCGCATACCCGAACGGCATCGTGCAATCCGGCGGAGTGCTCTACTTCAACAACCTCGACGGTGACATGGAGAACGGCGAGAAGGGCACGATCGTCGTTCGTCGGCTGTACCCGCCCTCGGGCCGCCGCGCGCTGCTCGAATCGCTCCACCGGGGTGGCGTGCCGGCGATGCTGGACACCCTCCAGGGCCTCGTGGGACAGGGAGACGACAGCATGGGTCGCGCCGCACCCGGCATCTACGCCTTCGTCCGGTACCTCGTTCGGAAAGCGGAGACCGAAGCCGCATTCGCCCTCATCGAGCGAATGCTCGAGGGTGATCCGGACAAAGCCCGCGCGTTCGTGAACGCCGGGAACGTGCACGCCCTGGCCGGTAGCAGGGAGGAGGCCATGAGCTATTACCGGCGGGCTCTCGACGCGGATCCGGACAACGAGCAGGCGAAGTTGCGCCTGGAAGCGGCCGAGCTGTTCAGAACCCCTTAGATCGCCACGCCAGGGTTGCATCTCGGCGGTGGCCAGCACCTGAGGGCCACCGCCGAGACCCGAGCTGACGCGTCTAGCCTGTTCGCGATCCGAGCGGCTCGAGCACCCACCAGCGTCGCACGGGCGCGTCCGCTTCTGACCACCCCCTCTTGCCTGGCTTCCGCACGACAATCCACCTTTCGCCTCTTCGTACACTGGCTTCACCACCGTGACTCGATCTCTGCGTGCACCGGCGATAGCCTGGAGGATCCGGAAGGACGGGAATGAGAGTCTACATCAGGTTCCTCGCCCTGGTCCTGGCATGGTCGGGAGCGGGAGCGTCCACGGCACACGCGCAGGTCCCTGACAACACCGACGCGAGACCTTCCACACAGGACGGCATTTACACCCGGGAGCAGGCGCGGCGTGGTGAGGAGCTCCTTCGCGACGAGTGCTCCGCCTGCCACATGAATGCCTGGTTCGAGGGATCTTTCCTCCAGGCCTGGAATGGTGCGACTGTGGGTATGCTGTACGAGCGAATCCGCTCGACGATGCCCGAAGACCAGCCGAGTGGCCTCGAGAACCGGGAATACGCGGACATGCTGGCGTTCATCTTCGAGCTGAACGGAATCCCCTCTGGGGAGGAGGAGCTCGCCAGCCGGAAGAACGAGCTGGACAAGATTCTCATTCAGTGGAGGCAGCCATGAACCGGGTGGTGCGCAGCAGCCGGTCCACCAGAGCCGTGCTCCCGATGGCCGCCGCCCTTCTGTTGGGTTGGGCACACCCCGCGGCATCGCAGCGTGCGGGCACCGAGAACGGCGAGTGGCGCTACTGGGGCGGGGACGAGGGCAGCAGCCGCTATTCGCCGCTGGATCAGATCGACGCGAGCAACGTCGGGGAGCTCGAGGTCGCATGGCGCTGGAAAGCGGCCAACTACGGCCCCGAGCCCGATTTCATCTACCGGGCCACGCCTCTCAAGGTGGGCGACAAGCTCTACACCGTCGCCGGTCAGCGACGCACCGTGGTGGCGATCGACCCGGCCACGGGCGAGACGCTGTGGATGTGGCGGATGAGGGACAATCCTCGCTGGCAAACCTCCACGAGAAAGAACTACGGCAAGGCAGTCGCCCACGCGGAGGTCGATGGCCGCGGTGTCATCTACACGATCACGCCCGGCTACTACCTGGCCGCGCTCGACGCCGACACCGGTCGACCCCTGCCCCACTTCGGGCTGAACGGGATCGTGGACCTCCACCTGGGTCTGGGCGACTACGCGGTTCACCCGGACAGCGGGACGCTGGCGTACGGGGATATCACGGCGTCTTCCCCACCGATCGTGGTGAACGGGGTCGTGGTCGTGGGCAACTCGCACGATCGCGGATACTACCCGCGAAGAATCGAGAACATCCCGGGTAACATCCGCGGGTACGACGCGAAGACCGGGGCCCGGGGAATACGGCCACGACACGTGGGAAGGCGACTCCTGGCAGTACACCGGGAACATCTCCGCGTGGGCCCCGCTGTCGGCCGACTCGGAGCGCAATCTCGTGTTCATCCCCACCGATACGCCCACCAACGACTACTACGGTGGCGACCGGCTCGGGCAGAACCTCTACGGCACCAGCATCATCGCACTCGACGTCCGCACCGGGGAGCGGGTGTGGCACTATCAGATGGTACACCACGACGTGTGGAACTACGACAATCCCAACGCACCCAAGGTCGTCGACGTCACGATGGCGAACGGCCGCCGCGTCCCCATGGTAATCGAGACCACGAAGCAGGGGTGGGCGTACGTGTTCGACCGCGAGACCGGCGAGCCGGTGTGGCCGATCGAGGAGCGACCGGTGCCGCAGTCGGACGCTCCCGGGGAAGCCACCTGGCCCACGCAGCCCTTTGTCACCCGGCCCGCCGCGTTCGAGCACCAGGGGGTCATGGAGGACGACCTGATCGACTACACCCCCGAGCTCCGGGCACAAGCGCTCGAGATCGCGCGGCAATATCGGATGGGCGGGATGTTCAATCCGCCTTCGCTGCTCGATCACCCCGACGGTACGAAGGGAGCGTTTCACGCCCCCGGAGCGAACGGTGGCGCCAACATCCCGGGTGGCTCGTCGGTCGACCCGGAAACCGGCATCCTGTACGTGGCCAGCCAGCGTGGGCACACGGTGAGCTCGCTCGTGCCCGGAACGGAGTCGGAGCAGGCGTCTCCACGCTGCGCGCCGGCCGCGAGCTGTACGAGCAACGCGTCGTATGTGTCGACGGGTCCGGGTGGGGTCGGTGGGCCACAAGGGCTACCGCTGCTCAAGCCGCCCTACGGGGCGATTACCGCGATCGACCTCAAGACCGGCGACCAGCTGTGGCGCATCCCGAACGGAGACACCCCCGCGTCGGTGAGGGACCACCCGGCGCTCCAGGGCGTCGACCTGCCCAACACCGGAAAGCGCGCACACGCCAACATCCTCACGACCAGGACGCTGCTCTTTTATGGGGAAGGGCGACGCCAGGAGCCCTGGCTGCACGCGGTGGACAAGATGACCGGCGAGGAGATCGCCCGCATCGAGCTCCCTGCCACCACGAACACCGCACCCATGACGTTCATGCACGACGGCGTACAGTACATCGTGGCCGCCGTGGCGGGTGCGGGCGTCGAGGCCGAGCTGGTAGCGCTGCGCCTACCGGAGTAGCCCCCGGGTCTCTCCATCTCCCGCAGCGGGGCGTGGACCACCGCGCCCCGCGAACGGCTAGCGCCCACAGAGACCGACGTCGATCTCTCCACACGCCACTTCGTAGGCCCTCGCCAGCCACCGGAGGAGCACCTCCCCGGCCTCCTCGGGACCGCGTCCGAAGACCAGGATCCCATCTTCATGCCCACCCATGGCCAGGATACGGCGCTCGGGAAGGACGGTCTCGCGGTACAACCGGTGCACCTCCACCGCCATCTCGGGCGTGCCGTAAGGAACCTTCGGGTCCGTGGTGGGGAGCCGCAGGTGCTGCGCCCGCCGCCACACGACCGGGCAATGGGCGTGGAGCACGCAACGGATCTGCGGGCCCAGATCGTAGGCGGCGCCGTGTGTCATGGATTCGGATGACGGTTCGGCACCGCCTCGGCTTCGGACCTGGTTGTGGCGGTAGTCGTACCGCTCGACGACGGCGAAGTCATCCAGGCCGAGGCAGCGCTTCCCGGAGGTCTGCGTGCCGGTGATGAGGAAGGATCGCCGGCCAAGACCCGCGTTAGGCGGACCGATTCGAGCGCTCACGTTCCCATATCCGGCACCTTCGTATCGGGCCGGGTCCTGCCCGACGAGGCCCGTCAGGGACATGATCTCCCGCCACGCGATCAGCTTGCAGGCGAGCTCACCGTAGCGCCGGGGCTCGAGGGGCACTCGCTCGTGCTCCACCTCGAACTTGATGACGCCTTCTTGTGGCATGCGGGGCTCGACTCTCGGGTGACTCGTGATGTGGTCGGTGGTCGTTCAGGATCTCGGTTCGGACACTCTCTCGCAACCGGCCAGCGTGGTTCGGCGACCCACGGCGCGACCCGACGGAGCGGAGCCCTACCCTTGATTACCGAGAGGTGGTACTCTTGATTACCGAGAGGAACGTGAGAGTTGGCTCGCGGACCTCGAGACTGGCCCGCAGAGCGCGAGGAACACGATGGCGAGAGCGAAACCGGACATGATCAAGGGGACCCTGGATATGCTGATCCTGAAGGTCGTCTCGCTCGAACCCATGCACGGCTGGGGGATCAGCGAGCGGATCCAGGGTCTCTCGAGCGAGACGCTGAAGGTGAATCAGGGCTCGCTGTACGCGTCGCTCCATCGCCTCACGCGCGAAGGGTGGATCCGCTCCCACTGGCAGACTACCGAGAACGGGCGTCGAGCCAGGTACTATCAGCTCACGCCACCTGGAAAACGTCAGCTGGGCACCGAGGCCGAGCGCTGGCAACGGCTCTCGACGGCGGTCCACATCATCCTGGCGACCACCTAGAAAGCGGGAATAGACACATGCGATGGATCCATGACCTCCTCTTCAGGCTCAGAGCGCTGCTCGTGCCGCGTTTGATGGAGCAAGAGCTGGACGACGAGATCCGTTTCCACCTGGAGATGGAGGTCGAGAAGCTCGTAGGCCAGGGGATGGGAGAGGACGAGGCCCGTCGGCTGGCTCTCAACCGTTTTGGCGCGATCGGCCGGCAGAAGGACCGAGCCCGCTGGTCCTGGGGTGTCGGGCTCGCGCGTGACCTGCAGGCAGATGTACGGCTCGTCGCCCGCCAGATGAGACGGCACCCCGGGTTTGCCGCGGGTGCCGCCCTCACCCTCGCGCTCGGCATCGGCGCGAACACCGCGATCTTCTCCATCGCCGATCAGGTGCTTCTCCGCCGCCCCGCCGTGGATGATCCGGACCGGCTCGCCGCCATCTACACGACCTGCCGCCGGGGCAGCGTCAGGTGTTCCTCCTCGTACCCCGACTTCGAGGACTACCGCGACCTTTCCCGCAGCTTCCTCGACATGGCCGCGTACAGTCCGGTACCGCTCAACGTGGGCGACCCCGAGGCCGCGCGGCTGGCGACCGGACTCCTGGTGACGGGCAACTACTTCGGACTGCTCGGAACCCGCATACACGTCGGGCGATCGATCCAGCCTTCCGACAACGAGACGGGTGCGCCCGCCCGTGTGACCGTCCTCGCGCACGGTTTCTGGCGCGACGCGTTCGGCTCCGACTTGGGGATCGTCGGCAAGACGGTGCGGTTGAACGGGGTATCCTTCACGGTCGTTGGAGTCGCCACGGAGGGCTTCCGCGGATTGGATTTGAACGTGACGCCCGATCTGTGGCTGCCGATCCGCTCGGCCCGAGAGTTGGGACCCGCGGTCGGAGGCGCGGGAGAGGCGGACGCTGCCGAGAATCGGGGAATGCGGTGGATCGGCACGCTCGTCGGAAGACTGGGGCCAGGCGTGACGGTCCAGCGGGCGAGGGCGGATATGGATGGGCTCGCGCTGCGGTTGGGTGAGCAGTTCCCGCAAGAGCGAGCCGCGATCGACGGCGTCCGCGGGATTACGGTCGATCCGGTGCGGGGCTACCTGCTGCCGCGTGGCTCCGAGGCCAGCTTGAAACGCTTCGTCTGGATGTTGCTCGCGGTCGTCGGTCTCAGCCTGCTACTCGCGGCGGCGAACCTGGCGAATTTGTTGCTCGCGCGCTCCACGACCCGAGGGCGAGAGATCGGGATTCGGATGGCCGTCGGGGCCGGACGCTCGCGCGTCGTTCGCCAGCTGCTCACCGAGAGTCTCGCCCTCTCACTGATCGGAGGCACCGCCGGTCTGCTGGTTGGGAAGCTCATGCTCGGGCTGCTCGGTGCCTTCCAACTTCCTGGAGCCGTCGCGATCGGCGACCTCGAGGTGGGGCTCGACACGGGCGTGCTGTTCTTCGCGCTCGGACTGTCGGTGTCGACGGCCTTCCTGTTCGGACTCGTCCCGGCGCTCCAGACGACCCGGCCGGACCTCGTGAAGGCCCTCAAGGGTGAGGTCTCACGGCGGCTCGGGAACCAGGGCCGATTGCGACGATCCCTCGTAGCCGTGCAGATGGGCCTGTGCGTGGTTCTGTTGGTCGGATCGGGCCTCTTCATCCGGACGCTGCGAAATAGCCTGGCCACGGATCTCGGCTTCACGCACCGCTTCGTGACCACGGCACGGTTCAATCTCTCGCTCCTACGTTACTCCGAGGAGCGTGGGGTCGCCTTCGTAGACGAGCTACTCCGCCGGGTCAGGGAGATCCCGGAGGTGGAGGAGGCCAGCGTGTCGACTCTCGTCCCGTTCCAGGGCGCCGGCTTCCGTGGAATGTTCGCCGATATCGGGGGCTACGAACCGGCACCCGACGAGGAGATCCGCCTCGACTACGTGGTGGTCGAGCCCGGCTACTTCGAGACCCTGGGTATCGGACTCGTCGAGGGGCGTGCGATCAGCGAGCGAGACTTCGAGGGATCACCAAGCGTCGTCGTGATCAATCGACACATGGCCGAGCGTTACTGGCCGGATCGAAGTGCTGTCGGAGGATCGGTCGCGTTTGCCGGTGCCGACTTCGAGTTCGAAGTGGTGGGGGTCGTGGACGACCCCGTCTGGGCTGCCGTGGGCGAGGAACCGACCCCGTTCGTCTTCCTACCGCTGGCGCAGAGACCGAGCTTCTCGACGAGTTTTCTCACCCTGGTGGCTCGTGGGAGCGGTGACCCACGAGGATTGTCGCCGAGCATCAGAGACCAGTTCCTGGTCCTGGATCCCGATCTCTCTCTCACGGAACTCCGCCCGTTGAGTGAGCAGGTGGGTGACGCGCTGATGCCTCAGCGGATGGGTACGGTGCTTCTCGGCATGTTGGGGGGCCTGGCGCTGCTCCTGGCGGCGGTGGGCATCTACGGAGTGGTGAGCTACAGCGTCCGGCGCCGCGCACGGGACATCGGGATCCGGATCGCGGTCGGGGCTTCCGCCGCGGCCATCCGTCGGACCGTGGTCCTGGAAATGGCCATCCCGGTCCTCGCGGGGCTGGTCGGGGGTGCGGCGGTCGCACTCGGGCTCTCGCGGACGATCGAGACGTTCATGTTCGGGGTCAGCCCCAACGACCCGCTCACGTTCGTCGCCATAACAGCTCTCCTCGTAGTCGTGGCGTTGGTCGCGACGCTGATCCCCGCTCGCTGGGCAAGCCGACTGGACCCCATGCGGGTCCTCACGGTCGAATAATCATCAGGCGCTGTGGGACCGTGTGCGGGTTCTTGCGGCCGAACGACTCCGCCGCTCTCTTTGCGGAGTCCGCATTCAAGTGGTTCTTGCCGCTGTGTCCTGCCACACCCACAGGAGGTAGACGTATGAAGAGGCTGGCTTCCTCGTTTCTCGTGGTTGCCGCACTGCTCGTCGCGGGAGTGCTTCCCGCGCAGGCCCAAGAAGAGGCCCCCACCCTGGTGTCCGTCGGTACGCTGAGCGTCACCCCGGCCCACTCAGCACAGTTCGGCGAGCTGGTCGCGAAGGTGGTCGAGGCGGCGAAAATGTCCGATCTGGACGCCAAGTACAGGTGGGCGGTCTACCAGGAAGGCAACAAGTTTCGCTTCGTCACGTGGCCCGAGAATTGGGCGAGCCTGGATGACCAGGGTGCCTGGGTCCGTGAGGTCGGAGCCGGCGAAGGCGGCGCCATGATGCAGGAGGCGTTCGCCGAGTTCGAGGAGCTCTGGGTAACCTCGGAGTCGCACATGGCCGGCATGGTCGAGGAGTGGAGCTACGTGCCGGAGGACGGGCTCCAGGCCGGCGACCACACGGGCGCCGTGGTCTTCCAGACGTGGGTCCGCCCCGGAATGGCCGAGGCGTACAGTGAGAACACGGCCGGCATCATGACGCTGATGGGGGAGATCGGCTTCCCCTACCCGATCTACGGCCACCGGGTGCTGCTCGGTGATGAGAACCTCACCTACTTCGTCGTGCTGCACGATGGGCTGAGCGACTTCTATGGCGAAAAGAGCTTCGGCGCTTTCATCGAGGCGGCCGGAGTCGGTGAGGAATGGGCCGCGCATTTCGAGGCCCGGAACGAGCTGGTCTACGCGACCGACACCTGGCAGTCCACCTGGCGCCAGGACATGAGCTACCTGCCGGACGACGGCTCGTGACCTAGCCGCGTCGGCGCCTCGGGGTCCCACCTCGAGGCGACGGGTGTCGCCATACGAGGGCGAGGTCGCGACGCGCGGCCTCGCCCTTCTTCGCATCGCCATCCACAGCGAAGGAACGTCTGTCCCCATCCGGGCGTTGTTGGGTTGAACCAGCCACAGGAGACAGGAGGCAAGCCATGAAGCCAATCGCGTCCGCCCTCGGTGTCGGAGCCGTCCTTTTCTTTGCCGCGTGCGGAGGAGGCGGCGGCGGTGGCCCGGCCGGAGGAGGCAACCCACCGCCCCCACCACCCCCACCACCGACTCCACCCCCGCCGGGAGCCAACGTCGTGATCGACATCATCGACAACGCGTTCGTGGCCCCGAACGGCGACAGGAACGATGACATCGAAATCACCATCAACTCGGGTGACACCGTCGGGTTCACGCATAACGGTGCCGTGGCCCATACGGTGACCTTCACCACGAGGGCGCCGGGTTCGACGGGGGCGACGAACTCAGGCACGATGAATCGTGGAAGTACCCATTCCGTGACGCTGAGCACGCCCGGCACCTACGTGCTTCGGTGCGACTTCCACCCGGGCATCATGCGTGACGTCACCATCATCGTGACCTGACGCGGCAGCCGCTCCCCCGGGTCGCGCGGGCATGACCGCACGACCCGGCCGAACGGCCCACCCGAGGACCGACCATGCGAGTTCTGCATCCGCTCTTCGTGCACCTTCACATCGCGTTTCTTCTCATGGCTTTCGCGTCCATGTACACGTGGCTCTTCCGTGGATTGGCGACGAGCGTGTTCGAGGACCGCCTGTACCGCTTCTCTCGCACGAATACCTGGCTGGGGGTCATCACCGTCGCGCTCTCGATGGTGTTCGGGGTTCGGGACGGGTTCGCCGGTTCGATCACGCGCTTCGACAGCGGCGTGGGAGGCTGGCTCGTGCTGAAGGTGGGACTCGCGGTCGTGTTGCTGGCCGTGTACGGGCTCTTCCTGTATAAGAGCGGGCGGAAGAAGAGCTACTTGCAGGAGGACCGACGGGTCATGCTCTGGTGCCTCGGTACACAGGCGGTCGGCATCGTCATCGTGGCGATCATCACCACGATCGGAACCATGCTCGTCTACTACCAGGACCGATTGCCGGGCTTCCCGGGACCCCCGTGGTGACCGCGAGGCGGAAGCCGGCTCGCGTCGCCATTTTGGGCGGTGGGTTCGGGGGCCTGTACGCGGCCAGTTACTTGAGCGCGGCGGACCTCCCGGAAGACGCTGTCGAGGTGACGCTCGTTTCGGACGCGAACCACTTCACCTTCACCCCACTCCTCGCCGAGGTGGTCGCGGGCAACCTCGGCCAGGAGCACGTCACGGTGCCATATCGGGTCCTGGGGCGGCGTCGGGGATTCCGCTTCGTCAGGGGAGAGGTCGAGGGAGTCGACCCGAGGTCCGGGACGGCGTTCACGTCCGCCGGACCCGTACACTTCGACTACGCGGTCGTCGCGCTGGGGGCGCGCCCGCGGTACTTCGGCAACGAGGAGCTACGGCGCGAGAGTCTTCCGTTTACATCCGTCACCGACGCGACAGTCATCCGCAACCGGATCCTGGAGGCGGCCGAGCGAGCCGATGCGGAGCGGAGTGCGAGCCGGAAGCGCCAGCTGCTCACGTTCGCGGTGGTAGGGGCGGGCCCGGCCGGTGTCGAAGTGGCCAGCGAGATCCTGCACCTGCTGACCGGCGTCCTTCCGCGCTACTACGATCTCGGGAGCGAGCCCCGGGTCATCCTGCTGGACGGGGGAGATCGGATTCTGCGCGGGTGGGATGAGGAGCTTGCCGCACGCGGTCAGGATGAGCTTCGCCGGCGGGGGATCGATCTGCGGTTGTCGACCACGGTGGGTGGCTTCGACGGGCGGATCGTGACGGCGCGGGGGCCGGATGGCGACTCGACCCTCGAGGCCGGCGCGTTGATTTGGGCCGCGGGCACCGCCCCCGCGACGGGTGGTTGGGTCGACTCCCTCCTGCCGCGGGCCGCCTCGGGGCACCTTGCCGTGGAGCCAACGCTGGCGCTGAACGGGGCGGAGAACATCTTCGCCGCGGGGGATGTGGCTCGCCTGGCCAACCCTCGCACCCAAGAGCCCTACGCGCCCGTCGCGCCGATCGCGATCAGCCAGGGGGTCAGGGCAGCCGGGAACATCGAGAACTCGATTGCCGGCCGGCCGGTTGAAGAGTACCGGGCGCATCACGCCGGGAAGATCATCTCGCTGGGTAGCGGTGTAGCGCTCGTCGACCTGCTCGGGCTACAAATCCGTGGCAGACCGGCGTGGATGCTCTACCGAGGCGCGTACCTGCTCAAGCTCGTCGGAACCAAGAACAAGCTCCGGACCGGTGTGACCCTGCTCTTGAACCGGATCTTCGAGCGGGACCTCAGCCTGGTAAGCGCGGACTGAGGGCGGCCGCTCGCGCGGGCACCTACCCCTCCACCACCACGACGCCCTTCATGAACGGGTGCGGGACACAGTGGTAGGGGAATTCGCCCACCGCGTCGAAAGTGTGCTCCCAGGTCTCGCCGGGACCGATCAGGGCGGAGCCCCAGTCACCATCGTCGGAGGTCGCGGTGTGACCCACCGGGTCCTTGTTCACCCAACGCACGGTAGTACCCGCCGGAATGCGGATCTCCTTGTCACGAAAGGCGAGCTGGGACATCTCGACTTCCACGACACGCTTCCCGGGTGACTCCTGGAGGGCCTCGGGTGATCGTAGCTCATCCGGCTTGAAGATCTTCCCCCAGCGCGCGAAGCCGCTGAACGGGACGGTGAACTCGAATCCCCAGAAGACGGACGCGCCGAATCCCTCGGGAACGAACGTTCCCGAGCCCGCGGATACTCCGGCCAGCGTCCCGCTCGTCACGTTCGTCGCCATGATCGAGAGGGTATGCGGCGTGAACGGGATCCCGAGGTTCAGGCCTGCGCTCCAGGCCACGTCCCCCTCCGGACCGGCGACCAGATCCGCGACATCCGCGGCGATCGTCACGTACCGGTTCACCTTGACCCCGATCCCCCCGGCGAGCGCCAGAGCTTCGTCGTCGACTCCGTCCGGGAAGTCGTAGATGTCCGAGAACCCACGCACCGCACCACTCAACAGGACGGGGCCCGCGCGTGTCTCGGCGGCCAACTCGCCATCCAGGCTCTGCTTGGCGCCGTTCCAGGCCCCCGTGACCGCGAGCGAGAACAGACCGTCGCCGGCTCCGCGCAGGGGGGCGAACTTCACGTACGGCTGCCACTCGTTGATGAGGCGGGCCCCCGGCGAGTTGCTGCTGTAACGAAACCCCGCCATGGCACCGTCGAAGAGCCCCACCGAAAGATCGAACGTCGGGTAGTTCACGATCTTCCCGTCCCCGCCGAAGATGTCGGAGATGTCCGCATCGTCTCCAGCCATCTCGAAGCGGTGCGCGAACTGGAAGTTCAGCGTTCCGGGCGAGGAGACCCAGGCGCCGGACAGGTTCGGCGTCCGCTCCGTCAGCGGCTGCGCGGGCGCGACGGAAGGGGCCGTAAGGAGCGTACCCAGCAGCAGAAGCGCCACTCGGCCGCCGAGACCGTGCGAGATCCGATCAGCGGGCGTCCTTTCCATGCCGCGGCTCCTTTGTTCTCGGTGGGTAAAGCCCGTTCAGATGGGACGGGCCCTACTGAGAGAAGTCGCAGAGGGCGGGTGTGGTTCCTGGCAGGCTGCCGAAGAGCTCCGGTGCGGCCGCGCGCGGACCCACCTGCGGTGGGTGCCCCTCTTGCGGAGGTCAGACAAGGAACGAGGAGGAGTCGATGCCTACCTGGACCACGGAGGGACGATGCCGTTCATCCGCGCGTACGCCACGGACTGCCCGACATGCTCGTTCATGTGGGAGAGGAGCTGGAACAGGACCGCCCAACCCGCGACCTCACGACCGTAGAGGATAGTGCTCGCCGTCAGATCCTTCTCGGTCATGCGGGTCACCGACTCGCGCACATGCTCCGTCGAGCGCTGGTAGATCTCGAGAACCCGGGTCTTGTCCATGATCGCCTCCAGCTCCGACATCTCGATCCCGTCCGGGACCGCGATGCCGAGCGAGGTATCGAGGTAGAGGTAGTTGTATCGGGCGAGGTGCATGTACACCTGCGCGATGTGCATCACGCCTTCCATCGGGCTCCACCGGTACAGGTCCTCCGGGACCGCTTCCGCCAACGCCATGATCTTGCCGCTCGACCGGGCAAAGTGCTGCAGGAACTCATCGCGATAGTCGGTGGGCGCGCTCTGGGCCTGGGCTACCTGAGCGGTTTGAGCCATCAGGACGAGAGCGAGGGCGAGTCCGCGCGCGTGTCTCGCGTAGGGCATGGGAGATCCTCCAGGTCGGTGAACGTTCGGAGCGAGGTCCAAGTGTGCCCGGTTCGCGACCGGTCCGCGAGTGGCCAAGCCGCGAACGGCCAAGCCGGCGAACGAGGCTGAACCTGTCCGTGAGTGGCGCGTCGTCGCAAGCCGCACCGTGGCCGCCGGCAGCGACTCACGCCGGGCCGTGTGCTACTCCTGCCGCAACGCCTCCATCGGCGCGACACGCGCCGCGCGGCGTGCAGGCAGGTAGGCCGCCAGCAGCCCAGCCAACACGAGCGAGGCCGCGCCTCCCACCAACGTAATCGGGTCCGAAGGCTCCACACCGAAGAGGCGGGATCGGACGAGCCCCGTGAGGGCGAACGAGACGGCCAGGCCCGCGGCGACCGCGTGCAGGGGTCGCCGACGGAGACTCCGGATCGAAGCCCGCAGGTCGCCCGCTACACCCGAGATCTCGACACCTCCATCCGCACGTGGGAGGCCCGGACAAGCTGCGCCGTCGAGCTAGCGCTCTCTTGCCGTAGCCACACCTGCGCTCTCCTCCGGGCCGCTCACGAGCGCGTTGAAGACCAGCTTGAACGTCCCGTGCGTCTGCGCGCGGTGCTGGGCGCGGAAGCCGATGAGCAGGACGGTGCCCTCACCGTGATCCACGGAGACCATCGTCGCCTTGTTGGCGACGTGATCTTCGCCCAGCAGCCAGCCGCTCTGGAGGATATCGCGATCCCCGAATTCGACGATGCGCCGGACGGTGTGGTTACGAGATCCCGCTACGACCTCGTACACCTGGTTGTTCGCCAGGAACGTCGCGAGGGCCTCTTCCGGCATCCCGTACGCGTAGGGGCTGGAGGTGTCGACCCGTGCGTGCAGTGTCGACCCTGGAGACCAGAACTCCCGCGAGGACAGGTCGGCGAGGGCGTTGCGTACGGGCAGCTCGAACTCCTCGATCGCCAGGTCGCCGGCTTCGGCGAAGGTGACGAGCGTGCCGCCGCCATCGACAAACGCCTCCAACGCGTCCACGCCGGCCTCTCCGAAGCCGCTCCGGTACTCGGGCGGGTACGCCGACGGATCCGCGCCCCGGAATTGACCGCCGCCCGGGTCCGTCTCGCCCGTCATGCGCGAGGCGCGGTCCGCCGGGAGGATGATGACGTCGTAGTCGCGGCCCAGGTTGCCTGCCAGGATCTCCGCGTCCATCAGCGACGTGTATGGGAACTCGAAGTCTTCGAGCAGCCAGCGGGTCCACCCCTCGTCCATGTTCCCGCCCAGGTAGCGCTGGTACATGCCGATCCTCAGCCGGCGAACGGGACGCGCCGGCGGGTCGGAGTCGAGCGCGGTGAAGCTCACCCCGGTCTCACCCGCTACACGGGCGAGCGTGGACTCCGACGCCCCGGACCGGATGATGAAGTCGCCGGCCCGGACATCTCCCGCGGCTCGATCGGCGCGCCAGACCTGGATCCCGTCGTTCCACAGGAGGTTCACCGCCCGGAAGGCGGCGTTCAGCCGACCGTCGACCCGATACCCGAGCTCACCTCGCTCGACACCACCGGTGGGCGCGAGCATATCGCTCACGACGGACGTGGCCACCGAGACGGGCGTCTCGACCGCGTCCACCCGCACTCCCATGAACTCGGCCATGTTGTCGGTGGACATGTCGTACGGCCTGATCGGGTCGCCGTCACGGTTGCGCGTGTACGAGTTGTCCGGATAGAACGTCCGGCCCAGCAGCCACCGGATGACCCCGCGCTTCGGTTGCGCCATCGTGACGACGTATGTACCGGCGCCGTACACGCGGCCTTCGTGAGTGAAATCACCCTCGGCGCGTCGCACCTCGATTCCCTGCAGAAGGAGCTTGTTCACCATGTGCTGCATGGTGAGCGGGTCGTGCTGGTCGGCCGGGATCACGAACGCCGCGACCGGGCCCTGAGTGCCGCGCTCCGTCTGCCGCACCGCTTTCAGGTACGCGTTTCGGAGCACGGTCTCGCGGTTGCGGGCGGCGATGTCGAGCGTCGCCAGGTACGCGACCTTCTGGCGCTCGACCATGTCCCGGACGCGCCACCAGCCACCCGTCCAGGGGTTCGGGAAGGTCGTCTGCTCCTCGTACTCCGGAAGTTGTCGCGAACCGCGCAACTGCTCGGGGTGCACATACAACGGAGTCGCCAGCCGCGCGCTGGCCGACTCGGTCAGCATCCCGGCAATGTTGTGGAACGGCGTGATCCAGTGGAAGCCGAAGTGTCCCCACCCGGAGTAGATCGCCGCGTTTACCGCCCCCTCCAGGTTCGCCTCTTCCATCTTGTACGCCATGTGGGCCCCATACCACGACATCTCGCGCCACACGATCGGATCACCTTCGGGGCGGACGGGCTCGGCGTACGGAGGCAGATAGATCCGCGCCGTGTAGCCCCCCATCTGGTGGTGGTCCACGTAGGCCTGGGGAATCCAGTCGCGGAACAGGATCTGACCACCGTAGCGTGATTCGACCGTGTTCTGCATGAAGGCGTCACGGTTGTTGTCATGGCCGATGTAGTGGTGGTACAGCGACGGCAGGCCGACGCCCTCGTACTCGGTTCCCACGGTCTCGTTGTACCAATCGGTGACCATGATCTCCCCATCCGGATTGAGGCATGGGATCATGATCCCGATCGTGTTCTCCATGATGCCCGTCATCTCGGCGTCGGTCCGCGTCACCATGTCGTACGCGAGCTCCGCAGCGGTTTGACTCGAGGCCACCTCCGTCGAGTGGAGACACATGGACTGGACGATCACCGCCCTCCCGTTGG
>JBDHHV010000018.1:0-47094 GCA_039589195.1 Gemmatimonadota bacterium
CCGCCTACTTTCCGGCCCACAACAAGCCGTTGGAATTCCCCTGCGGACGGCTCAGGAGGCTGTTCTTGGGCATACCGGTTCTCTTCAATCCAGCGGCGGGTGCGGGCCTCTCGCGCGAAGCGCTCGAGGGTCTGCTAAAGGCGAACTTGCCCGGCGCCAATCTGTACCTGCTGTCCTCGCCCGACGAAGTGAACGAACGGGTGGCAGCGGTCATCCGGGCGGGGGATGGGCCGCTCGTCCTGGCGGGAGGCGATGGGCTGGTGAGCCTGGTCGCGAACGCCCTGGCTCCGGATTTCCCTCGGATTCCGATCGGGATCGTGCCGCTGGGGACGGGGAACGATCTGGCCCGCTCGCTGGGGATCCCGCTGGACTCGGCTGCCGCCCTGCGGCTCCTGCCGGGACCCGCGGAGCGTCGGGTGGACGTCGTACGGGTGCACTGGGCCGCCGCTCGCCCGCCCGAGCACTTCGTGAACGTGGGGCTGCTCGGCTTCGGCGCGACCATAGAGCTGGGACCGAGGCTGAAGCGGCGGTTGGGCAGGCGGGCCTACACGATGGCTGCTCTCGGGGAGGTCCGCCGGCTCAAACCCCACCGTGTGGCGCTCCGAGTGGGGGAAGAGGCGTTGGATCTCGAAGCGTATCTGGTGGCCGTGGCGAACGGTGCCTTCATGGGTGGCGGTGTCGCGATCGCTCCCGCCGCGCGGCTCGACGACGGCGAGGTCGACCTGATCGTCGTCCCACGATTACCGCCCCACCGGCTCGTGCGCGCCGCAGCGGCCATCCTCCGAGGGCGCCAACGCGCCGGGCGGGATGTGATCATGCGCCGAAGCAGCGAGCTTTCCGTGCACCTGCCGGCGTCCTGGGTGCTCAACGCCGACGGCGAGCAGGTGGAAGGGAACCCGACGCGCTTCGAAGTGCTCCCCGCGGCGCTCCGCTTCCGAGCCCCGGCACCGGGCTGATCGGCGGTCTCGAGGCCGGGTGGGAGAGCACCCGGTATGTTGTTGGGATTCGCGTTTGACCCTGTTTTCCTGGGGTGAGGCTCCGGTCACAGAGGAGCGAATCCTTGGCGTCTGCATGTATCCGCCCGCCCGCCGGCGATGGCCGGCTACTGCTGTCGGGTGCAGTGGTGCTCGCGAGCATGGGCGGAGCGGTGCTTTTGGGCCCGGAGGGCCTTCCTCCGGTACGCCGGACGGTTCACGTTCAGGCGGTGTCGCCGGATTCCGAGCGTGTCCTCGCAGGCGCCCGCTCCCGGCAGCGACGTTTCGAGCGCACCCGGCGTCGGCATTTCCCCCATGGCTATCTGTGGGTCGGTCCGTGCGACGAGCGCATCGGTCGCTTTTGTCTCTCGTATGACGAAGACGACGATTGGGAGCCCGCGCCCGAGCCCATGGAGGTGTCGCTCGCACGGCGCGCGCTCCTGGACAGCCTCGCCGCGGCGGCCACCTCGCTTCCCGGGGATTCGTGGATTCTCGGACAACGTGTGCGCTACCTCATAGAGAGCGGGTCTCCGCAGGAAGCCTTCGATGTCGCGGCTTCCTGTCGCCTCGAAGAACGATGGTGGTGCCACGCGCTCGCCGGACACGCGCTCCATGCGGCGGGCGACTTCGGGGACGCCGAGACGTGGTTCGATCGGGCTCTCGATCGTATGCCCGTCGAAGAACGGTGCCGGTGGACGGATCTGGAGCCGATCCTCAGGGGCAAGAACCGCGGGCTATATACCGACGCGCCCTGCGCCGAGCGGGCGGACTTCGCGCGGCACTTCTGGCTTCTCGCGGATCCGTTGTGGCTGATCCCCGGAAACGAGAGACGCACCGAGCACCTGAGTCGCTGGGTGTGGGATCGGCTCCAACGAGATGCCGACTCGGGATACGGTCTGCGCTGGGGGCGTGACCTGCGCGAGATCCTGCTTCGATTCGGCTGGCCGAGCGGGTGGGATATCGGGCGGCGAAGGTACCCCGGGCTGCGGACCGAGGAGGCCATCCAGGCGCATCGCTCCCCTGAAGCGCAGGAGTTCACACCGCGCGCCGAGTGGGTTCACGGGTCGGGGCCCTCGGGGTCGGACGCGTGGGAGTTGGAGCCGGATCGACCACGCGCCTCGTGGACACCTCCGTACGGCCCGGTGCGGAAGCTGGGGCATCAGCTCGCCCGCTTTCGACGCGGCGACAGCCTGCTGATCGTGGCCGCCATCGATCCGTCGGCGATCGTGTCCGCTCAGGACTCCCCTGTCTCGTGCCCTCGCGAGACGGGGGTCTTTCTCGCGACCGCTGCGGGGGTCCGCCACCGTACGATCGTGACGGGACCGCAGAGCCTCCGAGTGGTTGCCAACGTCGGGCCGGCACCGCCACCGGAGATTCGCCGCTTCGTCGGCGTGGAGGCCCGTTGTCTGGACCGCGCGGGTGCTGCTCGAGCCCGCTACGAGCTGGATTCCTCGAGCACTCAGCACGCGTTGCTGTCGGATCTCCTGCTGATTCAGTCGGCGGATAGTCTTCCCGGCACGTTGGATGCAGCAGTGCGCATCGCTTTGGGGTCGCTCAAGTGGCGACCACACACGGTTTTCGGCGTGTTTTGGGAGTGGTACGGCCCGGTTTCGGGTCAGGAGCCGCTGCAAATGACGCTCACCCTTGCGCGAGAAGGCAAGAGTTTCTGGCGAAGAGCAATCGAATGGACGGGTCTCGCGGGACGACGAACGGAATCGGTCGGGCTCAGGTGGGACGAGCGCATGGCGGGCGAGTCGCCGGCAGCCCGGTCGGTTCGACTGGAGCTTCCGGATCTGCCGGACGGCCGGTACCGCCTCACCCTGGAGGTTCACTCGCGCCGGTTCGGCGCCGTGTCCTCATCGCGGGAGTTGACGGTCGAGAGGTGAACCCGAATGGGTGAGGTCCTGGACTGGGTGCAGGGCAACGCGATCGAAGTCAGCGCGTTCAGCGGCTTCCTGGGCATCGTCCTACTGCTCTTCATTCGCGCTCGCCGCGCCTCACGGTCGGCTCTCGAGCACGCCACCCAGGGACGAGTGCTCGAGAAGCGTCTTCAGGCGATCGAATCCGCCGGTGACGGGATCTTCCTCACCGCCGGCGGTGAGCGGTGCATCTATGCCAACCAGGCCGCGGCCGCCTTGTTCGGGCACGAGGCACCCGCCGAGATGTTCGGCAAGAGTTGGCGCTCTCTGTTCGAGAAGTCCGAGGCCGAAGTCGTCCAGGCGCAGGTCCTGCCCGCCCTGCGATCATCCGGTCGCTGGGTCGGCTCTCTGCGTGGGAAGCAAGGGGGCGGAACCAGGATCCCCCTGGATGTCTCGCTGACCCAGGTGGAGGGCGGGTACGTCTGGGTCGTTCGCAGCCGCCAGGAAAAGGTAGGCATGAACGGCGCGGACCCGCTTGTCTTCGAATCCCTGGTCCGCCGAGCCGGGACCCCGCTCGTCCTGCTCGGCCCGGATCGTCGCGTCGTCGAATGGAACCCCGAAGCGGAACGACTCCTGGGGCAGAACCGGGGCCGCGTGCTGGGTACGGACTTCCTCGCCCAATTCCCGCAGGACGATCAGGAGCGCGTCGCGGGCGAGCTGCGCGGGGTCGTCGACTCGAAGGAACGGGCGAGCTTCGAGGCGCCGGTACTCTCCGACCCGCGCCGCGTCTTGCTCTGGAGCGTGACGCCAGGCTCCGGAGATGGCGACGGACAGCTCGTTTGCGTGGCCCAGGATGCGAGCTGGGTCAAGGAAGCCGAGCGGGAGCTGCTCCGCCAGGAAAGCCTCTACCGGCTCCTGGCCAACAACAGCAGTGACCTCGTGGGCCTGCACGATCTCGAGGGGACGTTCACGTACGTAAGCCCCTCATGCACCACTCTTCTAGGCTACCAGCCGGACGATCTGGCCGGGAAAGATCCGTACCAGCTGAGCCACACCGATGACTGGATGGACGTACAGGCGTCTCTGGCGTCGGCACGCTTCGGACGTCTGAATCGGACTCAGCTCCGATTCCGGTCGCACGAGGGTCAATACGTTTGGTTCGAGATGCTGGTGCGGCCCATTTTCGACAATCACGGTACCGTCGTCCAGCTTCAGACCAGCTCGCGAGACATCAGCGAGCGGAAGGCGTTCGAAGACCAGCTGGCGCATCAGGCGCTACACGAGCCGCTGACCGGGCTCCCCAATCGGAGTCTGTTCATGGACCGCCTGCAACATGCCCTCATCAGGGGGAAGCGAACCGGCGGCAAGGTGGCCGTGATGTTCATGGACCTGGATCGGTTCAAGATCATCAACGACAGCATGGGGCACGAAGCGGGCGATCGTCTGATCGCGGCGGTGGCCCGGCGCGTCCGCGCCGTGCTGCGCGATTCGGATACGGTGGCGCGCCTGGGAGGCGATGAGTTCGGCTTCCTCCTGGAGCACAACATCTCGGAAAGCGATGCAGAAACCGTGGCCGGGCGCGTCCTCAAGGAGCTGGAGCCGCCGTTCACGTTCTCAGGCCAGGAGATGTACATCTCGGCCAGCCTCGGAATCGCCTTCGACAGCCCCGATATCGAAGGCCCGGAAGACCTGTTGCGGTACGCGGATGTCGCCATGTACCGCGCGAAGGGAGAGGGACCCGGGAACTTCCGGATCTTCGATCCGGCGGTGGACTCGGGGGCCACGGGGCGTCTCGCGATGGAGACGGACCTTCGCCTGGCGATCGAACGTAAGCAGCTGTTCGCGCTGTACCAGCCCATCGTATCGCTCACCACGGGCAAGATCTCCGGCGTGGAGGCCCTCGTCCGCTGGCAGCATCCCGATCGAGGGCTCGTGGGTCCGGACGAGTTCATCCCGGTCGCTGAGGAGACCGGGCTCATCGTCCCCATCGGGTACTTCATTGCACGCCAGGCCTGTGAGGCGTTGAAGTCGTGGCAGAGCGCGGTTACGGACGGACGAGAGTTGGTGGTCGCCGTGAACCTGTCGACGCGTCAGTTCGAGCAGCCTGATCTCGCGAAGGAGATCCAGGGGATCGTACAACAGACGGAGACGCCGTCCCACTGTCTGCGGCTCGAGATCACCGAGAGCGAGCTGATGCGGGACATGGGACGCATAAGCGAGCTCAAGGAGCTGGGTCTCCAGGTGGCGATCGACGATTTCGGAACGGGCTACTCCTCGCTTGGCTACCTCAAGAACATCCAGGCGGACTCGCTAAAGATCGACAAGTCGTTCGTCTCGGGTCTCGGCGAGAACATTCAAGACGAAGCCATCGTGCGAACGGTGGTCACGCTCGCCGGGTCCCTGAACCTCGATGTCACCGCCGAGGGAATCGAGACGGCGGAGCAGCTCCAACTGCTGCGCGAGATCGGGTGTGGGTCGGGCCAGGGCTACTTCTTCGCGAAGCCGCAGTCTTCGGAGGACCTGTTGGCGCTCGTGCAGGAGGATCCGACCTGGTGACCGCCTGAGCGCGTCCCCTATTCCTTCGTGTCAGCCGCCGATCGCGCCCAGAAGCGCGGCGCACGCCAGGGCGGCGTAGATGCCCAGGACATACCCGAGCACGGCCATCAACAGACCGACGGGCGCCATGGCGGGGTGATAGACCCCCGCCACCACGGGAGCCGAGGCGGCTCCTCCCACGTTCGCCATGCTGCCGGTCGCGAAGAAGAAGAGCGGGGCGCGGACAAGCCGGGCGACGAGCAGAAGGACGGCGGCGTGAATGCCGATCCACAGCACCCCGGCGGCGAGGAACAGCGGGGCTTCCAGCACAGCCTTCAGGTCCGCCTGGGCGCCGATGGCGGTCAGCAGGAGGTACAGCGCCAGGTAACCCAGCCGCGAAGCCCCGGCCGACTCCAGTCGCCGGACGGGGGTAAAAGAAAGCGCGAGCCCGACCGTCACGACGATGAGGACGGCCCAGGTCGTATGGCTGATGATGGTCGGGTCCCCCAGGAGCGGCAGGGCGTCGCCGAGTGCCAACGCCACCACGGCCCCGGCAAAGGCGAGTCCGCCGATCACCGCCGCGTCGCCCAGCTCGAGCGGACGACGCTTGGC
Organism: Gemmatimonadota bacterium; assembly: GCA_039589195.1. Lineage (GTDB taxonomy): Bacteria > Gemmatimonadota > Gemmatimonadetes > Palauibacterales > Palauibacteraceae > JBDHAC01. The sequence goes on from JBDHHV010000018.1 coordinate 5,981, forward strand.
GTCGTACTCGGCCAGTCGCTCGTTCGCCTCCTCGATGGCGGCCGTTCGGGCACGCGTGCGGGCATCGAAGCGCCCCTGGAACGCGCTGAGGAACAGGAGCACTCCCATCCAGCCGTACCCGACGACGGTGTCGACCACGATAATAGGCCCGAACATGGCGTCCGGGGTGCCCACGCTCTCCGCGATCGCCACCATGTTCGCGGTCCCACCGATCCAACTGCCCGAGAGCGCCGCGAACCCGGTCCACGCGCCTTCCGGCAGGAACGGTCCGAACACGAGGAGCGCGATGGGTCCTCCGATCACGATGCCCGCCGTGCCGGCGACGACCATGATGAGCGCCAGCCCGCCCAGCCGCGCGATACTCTTCAGGTCGATCGTGATCATGAGGAGGAGAAGCGCCACCGGGAGGAGGTAGCGAACCATCCACTCGTAGGTTGGCGAGGCGGACGGAATGATGCCGAAGGTCGTCGAGAGTGTGGGTACGAAATAGGCATAGATTACGGGGGGCGTGATCCGGAAGAGGCGTGCGAGTCGCGGTCGTTCGCTCAGCCAGAAGATGAGTGCGAGAACGCCCGCGAGGTAGCCGAACACGGCCATAGGCTCGCTCAACACTTCGGGGACCTCGTTACTGCGCGCGCCTGGCTCACGTCGACCTCTCCTGATATGGAAGAAAGGACCGCCGCGTACGGCCGGCGGCGTGTCACGTCCCTGGCCGACCGAACCTGTCGCCTCCGGGCGGACCGGGTCAAATCCCGGTCTCGAGTCGTCGGTGTGCAACCGAGGGGCTCGAAGACGTCATCTTCACTGAGACGGGCGTCCTGGAGCGCGGGGGTGGGACGCCGCGGCGGTGCCGGCGAGGGCTGTGTTTCGAGCCGAAAGGGAATCCCGAGGCGTTCGTGAGCGTCGATTGGGCGGAGCTGTATCGCACGACGTACGAGGACCTTTACCGGTTTCTCCACTCGAAAGTGTGGGATCCCGAGAGGGCCCATGATCTCGCGCAGGAGACGTTCGTGCGCGCGCTCCAGCACGAACCCGACCACCCCCGTGCATGGCTGTTCTCCGTGGCCGCCAACCTGGCGCGGGATGAAGCGAGGACGGCCGTCAGGCGAAAGCGGCACCTGGAACTGTTGCGGAGCGAGGCCGAGACCGAATCGGCGACGGCCCCGGAAGCGACGGGTCGCATGGAGCGGGAGGAGCGATCCTTGGCTGTACGCGAGGCGCTCGAACAACTGACCGAGCGGGACCGTGACGTCCTCTTGCTGTGGAACGCGGGCCAAAGCTACACGGAGATCGCGAGGGAGACCGGGCTGTCACCCGGCGCCATCGGAACCACCCTGGCGCGTGCCAGGAAACGGCTTGTAGAAGCCTACGACGGGCTTGAGAGAGAGAATGTCGCACGCAACCGACGGTGAGCTGCACGCGTACCTCGACGGGGCGCTGACCTCGATCGATCCGACTCGCGCGGACCGTCTGAGGATTCATCTGGAGGGGTGTTCGGACTGCACGGCGCGTCTCGAAGACGCTCGTACGCTTCGGTCCAGAGCCGGCGAGATCCTCGCCGACGCCGCGCCCGACGTCGTGGAGGCGCCTCCGTTCGAAGCGATCCTGCGACGCCGGGCGGAGGGGCACGAGGAGACGAGCGGCGCCGATGATCCCATACCGATTCCGATTCGGCGGACCCGTCCACCGCTTGCCTGGGCTGCAAGCGTCGCCGTGGCGCTCGGGGCGGGTTGGCTCGGACATGCCGTGTGGACCGGCACGCCCGAAGCAGACGAGGCGGCGCGGTCTCCCATGACGCAATCTCCCGCCGTCCCCGGTGCGGGTGGGCCCGCGAGCGCGGAGTTAGCGACGCGGGCCACGAACCTGGGTCTGGCCGAGGGCGAGGTCGCGGGTCGGTCATCGGAGGGCGACGAGCTGGTCGCCGTGGAATCGCTCGATCGGATCGCCGTCACAGGGGCGGTGGACGACGCACCCGGCATCTCCGGGGGTGAGGCCGACCGCAGGGGCCTGGTGCGGCTCGAGGAGCGCGCAGGTGGGCGGGCAGATCGGCAGGGGGTGGAGTCCCCACTCGCCGCAACATCGGAGCTCGAACGTGACGTCGGGGAGAGAAGGAACCGGCGACCGTCGCCCGCCGAGCCTGTGCCGGAGCCGGCGCGGGAACCAGAGCCCTCCGTCGTCGTCGCTGGGCAGGCGCGTCGAGCCACGGAGGGAATCACAGAGGCCGAGGAAGGGAACGAAGCCCGCCGTGCTCTGCAGAAGACGGCGCAGGACGCTCCGGCAGTAACCCGGTTGGCGGATGTCGAGGCCGGAGCGGACGCGCGGGCGGAAGAAGCTCGCGAGGGCTTCGCGAACGCTCCCGGCGACTATTTCCGGGACGCGTTGGCGTTTGACGCCCGTCTACGTGGGGGACAGGTGACCTGGTCGCCGGTCTCACGCGTACATGCGGAGCATTGGATCGGCGGTCCGGTGCCCCAGGTGCCCGATCTGCCGGCCGACCTGGCCATCGCCGCGCTCGGCGAGGCTCGACTGGTCCGTACCATCCAGACCTTGCCCGGTGGCGACACGCTGGAGCTCATCCAGGAGGCGCTCCCGGCTGCCGACGCTGGGCAGATGCGTGAGGCGCCCGGGGCGGCACCGGAGGCGCCGGCTCGTTTCGAAGCGGACTTCGCCCAGGCGCCGGGTGCCTTCCTGGTCATCGAGCGCGACGGCTTCCGGGTCACGGCACGCGCTCAGGTGGCGGCCGACTCGCTCCAGATCCTACTTTCGAGATTGCGCTAGTAAGCTCTCCGGCCCCCACGAAGGGTCGGCGGGCCGGCTCGAGAGCGAGCGGTCGCCGGGGTCTTTCCCGGTGATCCGCCTGACACAGTCGATCCCCGAGGAGCCTGGCACGCATGAGATCACCGTTCGCCGGGGCCGTGGCCGTCTTGTTGGCGGCGGCCACTTTGACAGCTGCCTGCGCTCCCTCCCCGGGTGACCGGGCGCCTCGCTCCCCCGAGGCGGCCCTCGGGGATTCGCTCGTCGACGCCTGGATCAGCGCGGCCGGCGGGCTCGAAACGTGGTGGGAGGTCGAAAGTGCCCGCTACACGGTCACCACGGTGTGGTATGACTCGGTCGGCGAGATTCGTCGCATGCGGCCCCGGCGAGTCGAGTTGCGGAAGGTGTCCGGAGGCGAGCAGTCACGCATCGAACGCCCGGAGGCGGAGGGGCTTTATGTGCAGGTGTTCGCGGGTGACACGGCATGGGCAACGCTGAACGAGGCCGCGCTCCCCGAGGACCATCCAGCGACCGTCGAATCGGAGTATGTCGGGCGCGACGTGTTCTATTGGTTCGGATTGCCCTACAAGCTGCGTGATCCCGGTGTCAACCGGCGGGCCCGCGCGCTCGCGGAGGGCGGATACGAGCTGGCCGTCACCTTTGGGGATGAGGTCGGGGCCCACCCGGGGGATCGCTACTTCTACTACTTCCTCGATGACGACCCCCAGCCCGAGGAAGTCCATTACATCGAGCAAGAGCGCGGAGAAGAGGACAGGAACCGCACGGTCTGGTCGGGCGTCGGCCGCGCCGGGAGGCTCTCGTACGTGGTAAGTCGTCTTTACCTGAACTCCGAGGAACAGCGTACGAAGGAGCTCCGGATTGACGATGTGACGATCAATCCCGAGTTGCCGGACTCACTGTTTGCGGCACCCCGGCGTTGACGCGTCGCGCGTGTTCGGCGGCCCTGGCCCGCGGCCCGGCTCCAGTCTTTCGGGAGCCCGCAACAGCCTGGTTTGCCGCCCCGGCTTTGCTCGGCTAGCTTAGCGCCCGGCCGGGAGTTGGGCGCATTTTGCGCGAACGATAGCGGTCTCCATCACGGAACGTGAACGCTCCGATGAACCCCAATATGCGACAGTTTCTGGCGCGACTCCTCGACGCCCACGGTCCCTCCGGATTCGAGGCGCCCGCCGGTGCGGTTTGGCGCGAGGAAGCGGAGACCTTCGCCGATCGCGTGTGGGTGGACGTGCAGGGCAACTCCTTTGCCTCGATCGGATCCGAGGGTGCCCCGACGGTCATGCTCGCCGGCCATATCGATGAGATCGGACTCATGGTCCATTACATTGACGACGACGGGTATCTTTTCGTTCGCTCGGTCGGTGGGTGGGACCCGCAGGTGTTGGTGGGTCAGCGGGTGGAGCTCCTGACCCGAGACGGACCGGTTCTCGGAGTCATCGGCCGCCGCGCCATCCACCTCCTGAACCCCGACGAGCGCGACAAGGCCGTGAAGGTCAAGGACCTGTGGGTCGACATCGGTGCCGCCAACGGCGAGGCAGCCCGTGCCATCGTCTCCGTGGGGGATGTGGCCGTGATTCGCTCCGATACCGTCGAGCTCGGGGAGACGTGCTTGGGAGCGAGATCCGTGGACGACCGGATCGGGGCCGTCGTCGTTCTGGAGGCCCTGCGCCGCGCCGCGGAGAAGGGCACGGGTGCTTGCGTCGTCGCGGTGGCGACCACGCAGGAGGAGATCAGCATGCGCTCCGGCGGGGGTGCGCGAACCAGCAGCTTCGGTCTGGAGCCGGACGTCGCCATCGTCGTCGATGTCACCCACGCCACGGACCACCCGAGCCTGGACAAGAAAGAACACGGCGACATACGGTTGGGAGCTGGGCCCGTCCTGAGCCGCGGGGCTGTCGTGAACGGGATCCTCCTCGAGGGGCTCAGAAACGCCGCCGAGGGTGCCGGACTTCCCATCCAGCTGGTTGCGGCCCCGTCCGCGACCGGCACCGATGCCGACTCGATCTTCACGAGCCGCGCCGGGGTCGCGACGGCCATCGTATCGGTGCCGAACAGATACATGCACAGCCCGAACCAGCTCGTGGACGTGTCGGACGTCGAGGGAGCCGCCGAGCTGATCGCCTCGTATCTGGCCGGTTTGGAGCCGGAGCAGAGCTTCATTCCCGATTGAGCCCACCCGTTGATCACCCCCACCCACGCAATTGACCGAGCCGAAGCCCGGGCGTAGGGAGCGCCCAAAGGAAGCCGGCCGCAGCCGCGCGGTCGAGGACTACCTGAAGGCGGTGTACAAGCTCCAGCAAACCGCGGCCTCCGTTTCGACGACGGCGCTCGCGGAGGAGCTCCACAGATCGGCGGCGTCGGTCACCAACATGGTCAAGAGCCTGGCCGAGGACGGGCTCCTCGAGCACGAGCCGTATCGAGGCGTACGACTCACGGCTGGCGGCGAGTTGACGGCGCTTCGCATCATTCGGCGACACAGGGTCCTGGAGCTTTATCTGATCGAGAAGCTCGGCTTCACCTGGGACAACGTGCACGAGGAGGCCGAGCGCCTCGAGCATGCCGCGAGCGAGGTGCTGATCGACCGCATGGCGCGAGCGCTGGGGGAACCCTCGTTCGACCCGCATGGGTCTCCGATCCCGACGCGGGAAGGAGTGATCCCCACGACGGATCGAATCTGTCTGACGGAGCTCCGGGCGGGAGAAGGTGCGATCGTGCGCGAAGTTTCCGATGAGAGCGCGGAAGGATTGCGGCGCCTCGCCACGCTGGGTCTGTTCCCGGGCACGCGCCTCCGGGTGATGGGGGCGCTGTCTTCCGGTTCGGGAGTCCGGATCGAAGTGAACGGCCGAGGCATGGAGATTGAAGAAGGTCTTGCGGATGGGGTTTTTGTGGAACTGGAACCGTCGAGTTGATCGATGAGCATGCAGATTAGGGCTGATGGCGACACGTGGACGGCCCGGCTTGGTGATACGCGAACCGGTGCGACGACGCGCCCGGTCCTCTTCTTCTGTACAACGACCGACCAGCGCCCGTATCGGGTGGTCGAGGTCCCCGCGGACCGTTTCGGCGGGGATGCCGATCTGGATGGATTGACGGAGGAGGAACTTCGAGGTCTGTTCGCCGACTCACGCTCCATGGGTTCCCCGCGGGAGTATCCCAAATACACGGCGTGAAGCCCGATACGGGGTCACCCGAGGCCGGTGAGGATCCGGCGGCCGAGGTGACAGTGGATCTCCATGTGCATTCGACCGCCTCGGACGGGACGGTTCCTCCAGCGGAGGTGGTGCGCCGGGCCGCATCGGCCGGTTTGGGGGGGATCGCCCTCACCGACCACGACACGGTGGCGGGGATCGAGGAAGCCAGGACCGAGGCCGGGAGACACGGCCTCGCGTTTCTGTCCGGTGCAGAGCTATCGGCGAACGAGCCCGGCAGGTCGGTCCACCTGCTCGCATACGGATTCGATCTCACGGACGGGAACCTCCTGGCGTTCTTTGAAGAGTACGGAGCCGACCGCCGTCGCCGTGCGCGCGATATCGTCGGCCGGCTGCAGGGGCTCGGCGTGCAGCTCCTCTACGAGGAGGTCGCCGAACAGGCCGGCGCCGCGGCGCCCACACGTGCCCATGTGGCCAGGGCGCTCGTGCGGCATGGGCATGTTTCGAGCGAGGACGAGGTGTTTCGCCGATACCTCTCGCGGGGTCGACCCGGATATGTGGAAAAGCGTCCCACGCCGCCGGCCGAGGTGATCGATCGCGTACACCGCGCCGGGGGAGTCGTCCTGTTGGCGCACCCGGGAAGAGCCCACGGTCCTGCCGAGGTTCGCCGGTGGGCGGCGGAGGGCCTGGATGGGGTGGAGGTGCGTCACCCCAATAACTCGCCCCAGGTCCGGCAGCGGATGGCGGCGCTCGTGAAGGAGCTCGGATTGTTGCGTAGCGGTGGATCGGACTGGCACGGTCCGGGAACCCGCAAATTCGACCTGGGCGGAGAGTCCGTACCGATCGCGTGGATGCGGGAGATCGAGACCCGGTGCCGCGCGTTGAGCACCTGAACCGCGGCATCGAGACCGTGTGGGCCGCGGCTTGCCGGGGGATGAGATGAGGAAAGCCGAGATACGAGGTGTGGCGCGATGGAAGTGAACGATCACGAGATGATCATCATCGGCGCCGGGCCGGCGGGTCTGTGCGCCGCTCTGTACGCAGGTCGCTCGGAGCTGGACGTGGTCCTGCTCGAGTTGGGTCTGCCTGGAGGGCAGCTCCTGCTCACCGACCTGGTGGATGACTATCCCGGTGTGGAAGATATCGGAGGAATGGAGCTGGCCCAGAAGATGGCGGACCATGCCGGGAAGTTCGGCGTGGAAGCGACTCGGGGGCGGGTCGAGCGCGTGTCGCGGGATGACGGGGGCTTCTTTCTCGTGGACGTGGAGGGCGGACGCCGCTACCGGGCCCCGACGGTGATCTTTACCGCCGGGGGCACGCCCAGACCCCTGGGTGTGCCCGGTGAGTCCGAGTACCTGGGACGTGGTGTCAGCTACTGCGCGATCTGCGATGGTGCCTTCTTCAAGGGTGAAGAGATCGCCGTGATCGGCGGCGGTGACGCGGCGGTGGAGGAGGGAGAGTTCCTGACGCGATACGCTTCCAAGGTCACGGTCATCCACCGCCGGGACGAGTTGCGGGCGCAGGCCGTCCTCCAGAATCGACTGCTCAACAACGGGAAAGTGGAGATGCGGTGGAATACCGTCGTCGAGGAGATCCTCGGCGACGCGGGTGGGGTCACGGGGTTGCGGCTGCGCGACGTGCAGACGGACCAGATCTCGGAACTTTCGGTGACGGGAGTGTTTATCTTCATCGGATTCACACCCAACGTCGGCAGCCTCGCGGAGCACGTGGACCACGACCCGAGCGGTTATATTGTAACGGATCGCGATATGCGGGCGTCGTTGCCGGGGCTGTTCGTGGCCGGCGATGTGCGCTCGCAGCTGGTGCGCCAGATCACGACCGCCGTAGGCGATGCCACCACGGCTGTGTTCGCGGCGGAGAAATACTTGCAGGACCTCGAGGACGAGCACACCGAGCGGGCCGTGAGGGAGGAGCAAGTCGTATGACCGATACTGCGCAGCGGGAGACAGGAGTGCCGACAGGCGATGCGCTGATCGCGCTGACGCCGGAGGCGGCGGAGAAGGTGCGTGAGTTCCTGGCGGCGGATGGGACACCCGACGCGGTGCTTCGAGTGAGCGTCCTCCCGGGAGGCTGCTCGGGGTTCGAGTATGGGCTGGATATCGAGGACGAGATTCGCGAGGACGACTTCGTGTTCGAGTCCCGGGGGATCCGTCTGGTCCTGGATCCCTTCAGCGCCCAATACCTCAACGGCGTATCGATCGGATATCACAGCTCTTTCCAGGGCTCCGGGTTCACGTTCAACAATCCCAACGCGACGGGGAGCTGCGGCTGCGGTACCTCCTTCGCGGTTTGAATCCCGACGCGCACCTACCCGACACGCGCAGAGGCTTGTGACGTGCAAGTTCGCCGCCTCACGGTAGGCGTCTTCCAATCCAACTGCTATCTGGTCGGTCCGTCATCGGACGGGCTCGTCCTTGTCATCGATCCGGGATCGGAGGCGGCGACCATTGCAGCGGCCCTCGGCGAGGCGGGTGGCGAATTGGCGGCGATCCTCCTCACGCACGCGCATCTGGACCACATCGGGGCCGTCGCCGAGCTGCGCGCATCGTTCGACGTGCCGGTGTATCTGCACCCGGCGGATCTGCCCCTGTACGAGGGTGCCAGCGAGCAAGCCGCGGCCTTCGGCCTGTCGGTCGATGCTCCGCCCCCGCCCGATCGAGCCCTCGCCCACGGCGACCAGCTGACCTTCGGCGATCTGACGCTGGACGTCAGGCACGCGCCCGGTCACTCTCCCGGCGGCGTCGTCCTCGTCGGCGACCGGGACGCATTTGTCGGAGACTGCGTGTTCGCCGGATCGATCGGCCGGACCGATTTGGCGGGTGGCGACACGCGGACCCTCCTGCAATCCATTCGCGCGCAGATCTTGACGCTACCGGCGGATATGGTCCTCCATCCCGGTCATGGGCCACAGACGACCGTCGGGTTCGAGGCCTCGTCGAACCCTTTCCTGACGGGAGCGTTCGGGTGAAACGATCGATCGGGATGGCGCGCGTGGCGGACTCGGATCCGGCGCCCGGAGCCGGGTCGGGGTCGGGAGGCCTCCCGGCGGAGCCGGAGCTGGAGCCCTGCTTGCGGTGCGGGCATCTCTTGAGCCCGCGGATCAGCGGGTGCAAGGATGGTCACTGCCCCAACTGTGCGCACCCGTACCCGCACGGGGACTGCTCGGACCTATGAGCGGGCGGGGTCAACGCCAGGGGAGCGACCCCACCCCGGCCGCGTCGGAGGAGGAGGCCCCCGCCCCGGTGACGGCGGGGATCGATCCGGGCGCAGGGGTCGGCGCCGCCGCGACCCGGGTGGTCGGTCTGCTGGCGGCGTTTGAAGGGGTGGACCGGGCGGTGGTGCTCACGCACGACAACCCGGACCCCGATGCGCTCGCCGCGGCCGCCGCCCTGGCCTTCCTGCTCGAGAGACGAGCCTCGCTGACCACGACCGTCGCGTTCGGCGGGATTGTAGGTCGAGCCGAGAATCGTGCGCTGATCCAGGAGATCGGCGTGAAGTTCCAGCGGATCGAATCGCTGGAGCTGCCAGCCGGAACCGCGATCGCGCTGGTCGACACCCAACCGCGAGCCGGAAACAACTCGTTGCCGACGGGACGCATCGTCTCGGCCGTCGTGGATCACCACCCTCCTCGACCCGACACGGTGACAGCCACCTTTTCGGATATCAGGCCGGAGTACGGCGCGAGCTGCTCTATGCTCGTCGAGTACCTGCGCGCCGCGGAGCTGGAGCCCGAACGCCGGCTGGCAACAGCCATGTTCTACGCGATTCAGTCGGAAACGATGGACCTGGGGCGAGAGGCTTCGCGGGCCGACGTGGAAGCGAGCACGCACCTGTACCCGCTGTCTGATCCGGAGGCGATCTCGCGGATCCGGCATGCTCGCGTGCCGGCGAGCTATTTCCGATCCATGCACGAGGCGCTCGACGTCGCCCGCCGGTACGGGGACGTCCTGACCGTGTACCTCTCACGCCTGGAGTACCCGGACATGGTGGCGGAGATCGCCGACCTGTTCATGCAGATGGCGGGCATCGACTGGACGATCGCCATCGGTCGATATCGAGAGCAGATCCTCGTCTCCATGCGCACCTATGACACCCGAGCTCATGCGGGGTCTCTGGTCCGCGATGCGATCGGTGAGCGGGGCTCCGCCGGAGGACACGGCACGCTCGCCGGAGGGCAGGTTCCGGTGCGAGGCCTGTCCAACGAAGCCGTGGATGAGCTGGGGGAGGAGATCCTCGCGGATCTCTTGCGGGCCCTTGGTGCGGACCGGGAATCCCCACAGCCCTTGATCCCCGAAGCCGTATCGACGGCGGTGGAGGAGGCCGAATGACCCGCGTGGGTTTGACGGGCACGCTCGCAGCGGGAAAGACCACCGTAGGTGGGTTGTTCGAGCGCTGGGGGGCACACCGAATCGACGCCGACGAGCTGGCCCGCGAGGCGGTGGCGCCGGGCAGCCCCGGACTCGAGGCGATCCGTCGCGAGTTCGGGGATCAGGTGCTGGACGCGAAGGGGTCTCTGGACCGGGCGCGGATGCGGCGCATCGCGTTCGCAGCCGAAACTGACCGGCGGAGCCTGGAGGCGATCGTCCACGCCGAGGTACGCCGGCTCCGGGCAGCTCGGGTGGAGCAGGCTCGGCGAGACGGAGCGCGCATTGTGGTCGAGGAGGTCCCGCTTCTATTCGAGGTAGGCCTCGACGACGAGTACGATGCCATCGTGGTCGTGGATGCTCCGGAGGCGGTGCGGCTCGAACGCGCGACGCGCACCCGGGGTTGGACCCGTCAGGAGTTCGCGTCGATCGAGGCGGCTCAGCTGACGGGGACGGAGAAACGGGCACGGGCGGACCACGTGATCGAGAACGCGGGCTCCCACGAGGAGCTGGAGGCGCGCACGCGGGCGATCTGGGAAGAGCTTCGAACGACAATGGAGACCGCTTGACGCCCCCACCGCCCCCCTCTAGCCTCGAAAGAATGAGCGCGACTTCCCCCCGTCCGGAACCCGCTGCCATCTCCCCGGCGCGCCGGAAGGCCCTGACGGACCTTCGGGCGGCTCTGGAGACGACCGGACGAGTCGTGTTGACGACCCATCTCAATGCCGATGGCGACGGAATCGGTAGCGAGTCCGCTCTCGCTCGCTTCCTCATCCGCGGGGGCGCGCAAGTCACGCTTGTCAATCCGACCCCGGTGCCCGAGACGCTCGCGTTTCTCGTCGAAGGCCTGGAGGTGCACGCGCCGACCGATCCCGCGGGCAAGCGTGCGCTGTTGGAAGCCGATCTGCTCTTGCTACTGGACACCAGCGAAGCGTCGCGGCTGGGTGCGGTGGCCGCACGATTGGAAGCCACACGGGTGGCCATCATCGACCACCACCCCCCTTCGGACGATTCACACGCCGAGATCGTGGTGCGAGATACGTCGGCCTGCGCGACCGGCGAGCTCATCTATGATTTGCTGACGCTGCGCGGCGATCCGCTCTCGGAGGAGGACGCGACCGCGCTGTACGTGGCCATCGTGACCGATACGGGCTCCTTCCGCTTTTCGAACACGAGCCCACGCGCCCACGTGATCGCGGCCCACCTGATCGGGGCGGGTGTCGACCCTGCGGATCTGTACCGGAGGCTGTACGCGCAGCACACGCCTGCGCGACTGAAACTGCTCCGGAGCGCGCTCGACACCCTCGTGGTGGATGATGAGCACCACATCGCCTGGGTCACGGTCACGAACGCGTCGCTGCGGGATGCCGGTGCCCGGTCCGATGACACGGAGGGGCTCGTGGAGTACCCGCGGCGCATCCGGGGTGTCGAGGTGGCGATCCTGATACGGGAAGTATCGGCAGGCCGGACGAAGGCGTCGCTGCGCTCGAACGGACGACTGGATGTGTCCGAGCTGGCTCAGCGGTTGGGAGGAGGCGGGCACGCGAAGGCAGCCGGTGTGCTGCTGGAGATGCCGCTCCCGGAGGCGACCGATCTGGTCGTGGAGACGGTCCGCGGTGCCGTGCGTGGCCTGCCACGGTCTTGATCCACACAGGAGAGCGCGTATCTTGACGGCGTCCCGTCCATTCCTGAACGCGCCCTCGGTGACCTCGCGGGCAGGGTACCGTTGTCAGGAGGACTCATGGATGGGAAGGCCCTGAAGGCCGACGGGATGGGAGCCAACGGTTCCATCATCGAGACTCGCCTCAACGCCATTTCCGAGGCCGTCCCCCACTTCGAGATCGCTGAGTTGTGGCTGTTCCCCCCGCTCGCCGATGTGGACAAATCGGCCGAGTTCTTCCTGTTCACGCGATTTCTGGACGGAGATTCTCGTGCTCTGTACAGCGCCCGCATGGTGCCCGCGAACGGAGCCCCCTCGCACCAGGTGATCGTCGAGCACGGACGCGTACCGGCAGCTCGCGTCCCACGACTCATCGGGCAACTGCAGCGTCGCCTCGGTCGTAGCGCGCCCCCCCGCCACGTGGTAATCGACAGGGACCACCAGCGCTGGGAGGACCTCCTCAACGAGGCGCGCGCCACGATCGAGCGGAACGGAGACGCTCCGGGGCCGACCTGATCCTCGTCCCGGGCCGCATCATTCCGCTCGCCCCGGCGTCTTCGACCGCCTGAACCGACAGGGGAAGCGGAGCCCCCCGGGCATGTCACTCTCCGAGATTCCTCCGGCTCTCTCGTCCTATCGGTGGGCAGCGCTCGACCATTTCCTCAAGCTCGAGCCCGGCCGCCGCGCGTGGGACGACGCGGGCGTCGTAATCCTCCCGATTCCGTACGAGGCCACGACGAGCTGGGGCGCGGGCACCCGCGAGGGGCCTGAGGCGATCCTGCGCGCCTCGCGCTACATCGAGCTGTACGATGAGGAACTGGACTACGAGCCGGCCGACGCCGGGGTGTGCACGCTGCCCGCGATCCGGCTCTCGAAGGCCGGGCCGGAGCGGGCGATCGGGGAGCTCCGCGCCCTGTACGCCGACCTTCTGGAGGAAGCCGGGGATCGCCTGGTCATCGGGCTGGGCGGAGAGCACTCGATCAGCAGCGCGCCCACCGCCGCGTGGGCCGACCGGTTGGGGGGAGGGCTGTCGATCCTCCAGTTCGACGCCCACTCCGATCTGCGCGACGAGTACCACGGCACTCCGTGGAACCATGCCTGTGCCATGCGGCGTGCGCTGGAGCATGCGGACCGTGTGGTCGCCGTCGGGATCCGGGCGCTCACATCCGAGGAGCGCGAGCTGATCCGGCGGACCCCGGTCACGACGATCTTCGCGCACGAAATGCGCGGGGCCGGGTGGGTCGACAGAGCGCTGCAGGCGTTGGGCCAGGATGTCTACATCACGTTCGACATCGACTTCTTCGATCCCGCACTCGTCCCGGCCACAGGCACGCCCGAGCCCGGTGGCGGCGATTGGTGGGACGCGCTCGATCTCCTCGCGGCCGTGTTCCGCGAGCGTCGCGTGGTCGGGGCCGATGTCGTCGAGCTCGCGCCGAGGCCGGGGCAGGAAGCGTCCGACTTCGTGGCAGCGAAGCTGGTCTACAAGATGATCGGGTATTGGGTGGAGCGCGCGGCACGGGGAGGACCGCGCTAACGAGGATCGAGCGCGAGCGCGAGTGCGTCGCCAGGGCTTTTCAGCAGCCTCCTGGCGCGAGCCGCCGGGCTTTAGCCCGACGCGACGACCGGGCGCCGAGGCTCCTCTCCGAGCTCCTCTGCCAGCAACTGCCGCTCGAGCAGACGAGCGTAGACGCCGCCCACGGCCAGCAGCTCCGTATGGCGACCGCGTTCGACGACTTGTCCATCCTCGAGGACGAGGATCAGATCCGCGTCGCGCACGGCCGAGACGCGGTGCGAGATGATCATCGAAGTACGTCCCGCCTTGTATCCCCTCAAGCCGGTGAGTATCGCGGCTTCGGTCTCCGAATCGACCGCCGACAGCGCGTCGTCGAGAATGAGGATGGGGGCGTCGCGGTATAACGCGCGGGCCAATGTGGCCCGCTGCTTCTGGCCACCCGAGAGGTTGATCCCCCGTTCTCCCAGACGCGTGTCGAGTCCATCCGGCAGAACGTCGAGCGTATTGCGGAGCTGAGCCACGTCGATCGCCCGCTCGAGATCCGGTGTCAGCTCCTCCGTGTCGTACCGCAGCTCGACGTTGCGGCGTAGCCGCATGCTGAAAAGGAACGGGTCCTGGGGTACCACCGCGACGGCGGCGCGGAGCTCGGTCAACCGCAGCTCCCGCACGTCGACCCCGTCGATACGAACGCTTCCCGAGGTGGCGTCGTACAGCCGCGTGATCAGGCGTCCGAGACTCGTCTTCCCACTCGCGGTGGCTCCGACGATGGCCACCGTCTGGCCGGGCTCGATGCGGAACGAAACGTCGCGCAAAACCCAGTGCTCGGTCTCGGGATAGCGGAACGAGACCTCGTCGAACTCGATCTCTCCACGGATCTCCTCCAAGTCGACGGGCTCGCTCGGATCCGCGATCGCCGGCTCGATGTCGAGGAGCTCGTTGATCCGCCCCATGGAAGCCGCCCCTCGCTGAAACAGATTGGTGACCCAGCCGAGCGCGATCATGGGCCACGTCAGGAGCGTCAGGTAGAACGAGAAGGCCACGAAATCGCCGAGCGTGATCTCCCCCTGTATCACACGGCTGCCACCAAACCAGAGCACGACCACGGCGCCTAATCCGGTCAGGAGGATCAGCCCCGGGTGGAACGCTCCCCACACGCGCGCGAGGCTCAGATTCCGGGCCTTGTACTCTTCGTTGAGGGTCGCGAACTCTCCCGCCTGTGCATCCTCGCGCGCATACGCCTTCACGATTCGGATGCCGCTGAGGTTCTCCTGGGCGAAGTTCGACAGCTCGCTGAACTGGTGCTGAATGCGTTCGAACCGTACGTGAATCCTCTTGCCGAACGCGAACACGACGGGCGGGACGAACAACATCGGGATCATCGCGATCAGCGTCAGCCGGGCGTCGATCCAGATCATCAGCCCGAGCGCCAATGCCGCGACGGTGGCGGTGTTGACCAGGTACATGATCGCGGGACCGGCCACCATGCGTACCGCTCCGACATCGTTTGTCGCGCGGCTCATGAGGTCACCCGTGCGCCACTTGTCGAAGAATTGCGCTGGAAGCCGCATCAGGTGCTCGAACAGGGCACTCCTGATATCGGTCTCCATGCGGCGGCTGATCCCGTTCAGGGTCTCGCGCATGAAATAGCGCCCGATCCCCGCCAAAAGGGCGACGAGCACGATCAGCCCGGCGTATCTGAGGATCAAGTCGGCGCGCAGCTCCTGCTCCAGGGCCTCGATCGCGATCTTGATCAGGTAGGGGCCGGCGACGGTGAACAGATTGCTGAGGACGACCAATATCAGGCCGATTGCCATTCCGGCCCGATATGGGCGAAAGAAGGGCCGCAGACTCCTCAGTTCATTCATGCCGTGATGCCCTCGCACGCGTCTTGCGGCCCACGAACGGGACCGCGTAGCCGCCGGCGCTCCGTGTGACCCCGGAACCGCAGGGGCGGTCTACGGTATGCCTCACCCGTGGGGGAGAGGCCGGGACCGAGCGTCGCAAGCTAGGGTGGCGTCCGGAGCCGTACAACGAAGCGTGCAGACCCGGCAGCGTCGGGTGGGCCTGATGATTGGGGAGGGATGCGATGCGGAGGAGAGCGCCAGTCGTCTCGAAGCACAACCTGGGACTGTACATTGCCCTCTTGGGGGGCGTCTCGATCGGCATCACGGCGTGTGGCGGCGATGCGGAGCCGGTGGACCAGGCCGCGGTGGATCGAGAGATGGACCTCGCGCTCGAGGGAGAAGGGGCGGAGCCCGAGCTGAGCGACGAGCCACAAGGTGACGCGGATGACGTCGAGATGCCCGCGCCGCCACCTGCCCCGCGACCGGTCCGGCGAGCCCCGCCTCCGCCACCGCCGCCGGCTGCGGCGCCGGTGGCGGCCGAGGAACCGGCCGAGGACCCCGTAGATCCCGATCCGGGGCCTGCCATGGTGACGCTGCAGGCCGATGTCGGGACCGAGTTCCGGGTGCGGTTACGACAGGAGTTGAGCACCAAGGACAACCAGCCCGGTGACCGCTTCACGGCGACCGTGGTCGAGCCGCTGATCGATGCGAGCACGGTCGTCGTCCACACGAACGCGATCGTCCGTGGCGAAGTCACGGCGGTCCAGCAGTCGGGGAACAAGGGCGAGGCGGCGGTCATCAAGATTGCCTTCCTGGACGTCACCATCGATGGTGTGACGTATCCCCTGGGTGCTTCGGTCGTGGAAGCGCACCCCGAGACCGAGGGACGCTACTCGACAGGCGACAAGGCTGCCCGGATCGGTGGAGGCGCGGTGGCCGGTGCGATCCTGGGGCGTGTCCTCGGAGGGAATTCCAAGGGGACGATCATCGGCGCCGCGGTCGGCGCCGCGGCCGGGACCGCGATCACCCTGGCGACCGAAGATGTGGACGCCGTGTTGCCAGCGGGCTCGGAGCTCCGGCTGCGTCTGGATGAGCCGTTGGTCGTCACGGTCCCGGATCCGGCCGGCTAGCGACACTGCCGATTTCCCCGGAGCCGTTCGGGCTCCGGGGAAATCGATGTCATCGGTGACCCAACGCTGCGCTTCCGCCCCGCGGGTCGGCGGCGCCGAAGCGCGTTCCATCCGGTGCCACGTAGATCGACTGGACCACGCCGGAATACCCGTTCCGCTCCCTCATCTCGTGCCCCCGCCGGGTGAGCTCCGCGATCACGTCCGGGTGCAATCCACCGCGCTCGTAGAAGATCACGTCGGGCAGATTCTGGTGGTGAAAGCGGGGCGCGTTGACCGACGTCTGAACGGGCAGCCCGAAATCGATATGGTTCATCACCATCTGAAAGACAGTGGTGATGATCGTGCCCCCTCCCGGCGTGCCCGTCACGAGCTCGGTGCGACCGTCGGGCGCGACCATGATCGTGGGCGTCATGGAGGAGAGCATCCGCTTGCCGGGCTGGATGGCGTTCGCCTCTCCCTGGACGAGCCCGTACATGTTCGGCGTACCGGGCTTCGCGGCGAAATCGTCCATCTCGTTGTTGAGGAGAAAGCCCGCGCCCCGCACCACGACCGCCGAGCCGAAGCCTCCGTTGAGGGTCGTGGTGACGGCGACGGCGTTCCCCATCTCGTCGATAACGGAAAAATGAGTCGTCTCGGGACTCTCCGCGGACACGCGATTGAAGCGCGCCGACGAGGAAGCCCGCTCCAGGTCGATCGACCCGCGGAGGGAATCGGCGTACGCCCGGCTGAGCAGACGGGTTACGGGGATCTCGACGAAATCGGGGTCGCCCAGATAGTAGTTCCGATCCGCGTAGGCGCGGCGCATGGCTTCCACCGCAATGTGGATCGCATCAGTCGAGTGCCAGCCGAAGGTGTCCAGGTCGTACCCCTCCACGATGTGGAGCAACTCGGCGAGCGTAACGCCTCCCGATGAGGGCGGGGGCGTAGAGATGATCTCCCGTCCACGATACTCGACGACGACGGGCTCGCGCCAAACCGCCTCGTATCCAGCGAGATCCTCGTGGCTGATGAATCCTCCACCGCGGTCCATCTCCGCCACCAGAGAGTCGGCGATCCACCCTTCGTAGAATGCGCTCGCGCCGCCCGTCGCGATGGCTTCGAGCGTCCTCGCCAGATCAGCCTGGACGAGCCGCTCGCCGGCCTCCGGGTCTCGCCCTCCAGGGTTGAACACCGCGGCGGTGGCAGGGAACCGGGAGAAGCGCTCTCTGGCCCCGGCGAGCGCTCGGGCGAGCCGGGGGCGCATCCGGATGCCGCGGGCATACCGGATCGCAGGCTCCAGCAGCCGCTCCCACGCGAGCGAGCCCAGCCGCCGGTGGGCCTCTTCCATTCCGGCCACGGATCCCGGCACTCCGGCGGCCAGATGACCGATCCTGCTGGCATCCGTGACCGCCCCGCCTTCATCCAGGTACATGTCTCGAGTCGCGCGGCCGGGGGCCCGTTCGCGGAAGTCGAGCGCGGCACGAGTGTCGTCCGCGAGCCGGACGATCATGAAGCCGCCGCCCCCGATGTTGCCCGCCTGGGGGTGCGTGACCGCGAGGGCGAACTGAATGGCGATCGCCGCGTCCACGGCGTTGCCCCCCGCGCGCAGGATCTCGAGTCCGGCAGCGCTGGCCAACGAGTCGGTCGAGACGACCATGCCGCCACGCGAGGACACGGGGGGGTGGTCCGTTGCGAGCTCCCAATCGGCAGGGAAGCGCTCGGCCCACGTCCCCGCACCGGTGCCAGCGCCCCCGGTGCGCGTGGCCGGAACCCCCGTGCCACCACCCGCGCACGCCGCGATGAGGACGGCGAGCGCCGCGATCCAGATATGACGGAGGCCGCGCCGGCGCTCTAGGGCCGGAACGGTACGGGCAGCTATCACGCGGGTGGCACGCCGAGTCGGGGGCATGTGTCCGCGAGCGGGCAGTGCTCGCACGAGGGATGCCGGGCGGTGCATATGTCTCTCCCGAGCTGAATCAGGTGCATGTGCAGCGAGAATCGGATCTCCCCGGGCACCCGACGGTTGAGCGTCCGGTGCGCGTTGACCGAGGTCGTGCGAGGCGGAATCCACCCCAATCGGGCCGCGATCCGGTGTACATGTGTGTCGACGGGCAGAACCGGTCGCCCGAGCGCGAAGCACAAGACGCACGCGGCGGTCTTCACCCCGACCCCCTTGAAGCTCGACAGGTATGCGAGCGCGTCATCATCCGGCATGTCCGCCAGATGGTCGAGGCTCGGGCGTCCCACCTCCGACTGAAGTCTCTCGAGGGCGGTTTGGATGGCCGCGGCCTTCTGCGTTGCCAAACCCGCGACGCGGATCGTCGTCTCGAGCTCGGACCGGGGCGCGCGTCGCAGGGCCTCCCACGCCGGATAGCGTTCGCGCAGGGCCTCCCACGCCCGGTCCCGGTTCCGGTCCGTAGTGCTCTGGCTGAGGATCGTGAGGACGAGCTCCTCCAGCGGCTCGAGACGAGGCTTCGAAGACTCGCCGTAGCGGCCGGCCAGCCGTGACTCTGCCTGGCGCGCCAGCCCCGGGTCCAGGAAGTCCACCTGCGGATCCGCGATCCCGACCCCCGAGTCCAACTCTACCGGCCTACCACTTCTTGCCGCCGACGAGCACCCCGAGAATCGCTACGAACAGGGCCGAGCCGCCGACCGCCCACACGATGGGAAACGTGACGCCACCCACGGTCAACAGATAAAACACGGGTAGGTCGAAGGCGCCGACGAACCAGATGCCAAGCACCTCCCCGATGAGACCCATGGCCGTGCTCACCAGGAATCCACCCAGGGAGTAGCCGGCGATCGCCTGCCCGAGGGCTCCGCATACGCCGGCGATCACGAGGAGCAGCACCACTGCAGATAACGTCACTGAAACCTCCGCTTCACAGCGAGCGTGTCCTGTCGCCTGCCAGGGCCAATCCCTAGCTTTGCCGCACAACCAGGGCGTGTTTCCAAGGGTTGGGCGCGTCCCGATGCCGGGGCGCCCGGAATGTAGGAAGGGCCTATGGGGGGAGCAACGTGAACGGGCGGGGTCCGAGCCGGGCGTGACGGACGTCTGGGATCCCCGTCTGACCGAGGCGCGAAACCCGCGCACCGAGGCGATCGACCGCGCCCGTGCGAGGACGATCGTCGAGCTCATGCAGCGCGAGGATCGGGCCGTCTCCCCGGCCGTCGAGTCGCAAGCGGACGCCATCGCCGCGCTGGTCGAGCGCGTGGCCGACTGTCTCCGGGTCGGCGGGCGCCTCATCTACGTAGGCGCCGGGACGAGTGGACGGCTCGGTGTGCTGGATGCAGCCGAATGCCCACCCACCTTCGGTACGGATCCGGCGATCGTGCAGGGCGTGATCGCGGGTGGCCCCGCATCCGTCTTTCGCAGCCGGGAGGGTGTGGAGGACGACCGTGACGCCGCGCGCGCCGAGATCGAGGAGCTCGGCGTGGGCCCGGCAGACTTCGTTCTCGGGATAGCGACCTCCGGGACCACGCCATTCGTGCACGCGGCTCTCGAAGAGGCGGTGGAGCGCGGGGCGGGCGTCGGGTTCCTGAGTTGCACCCCACCCCCGGAATCGATGCGCGACCTCGCCGACGTCCTGGTCACACCGCTCGTGGGTCCCGAGGTGATCGCGGGTTCCACCAGATTGAAGGCCGGGACGGCCACCAAGCTCGTCCTCAACACGCTGACGACCGGCGTGATGATCCGCCTTGGCAAGGTGTACGGGAATCTGATGGTCGATCTGCAAGCCGTGAGCCTGAAGCTGGTCGATCGCGGTCTCCGGATCTTGTCGCACCTGTGTGCCGTAGATCGCGAGGAGGCACGTACCCTGCTCCGTGACGCCGGTGGCTCGGTCAAGACGGCCCTCGCCATGGAGAAGCTCGGGGTGAACCGGGCCCTCGCGGAGCGCCTGTTGGACACCGTGGACGGTTTTCTAGGCGAGGCCCTGGAGCGGTACTCGGAGCCCCCGCGACCGTATTACGCCGGATACCCGCCGGACTCCTCGCCGACCGACGCGCAGCGCGTCCTGACCGCTCTGGCCGACTCTCCGGCGGAGATCGCGGCCGCCTGCCGCCGAGCGACCGAGTCGGGCTCCTCGCAGCGCGTGAGCCCGACTCGGTGGACGGTCCCGCAACACGTCGCGCACCTGCTCGAGTTCGAGACGGATGCGATCCAACCCTGGATCGAGACGCTACTTGAGCGAGAGGAACCCGTTCTCGCGGATTTTCCAACCGCGCCCGAACCCCCGGGAGGCACACGCCCGCTGTCGGAGTTGCTCGAGGAGTTCGCACGGGCTCGGGCAGGCACGCTGGAGGCTCTCGGACGCACCGACGCGCAGGTGATGGCTCGACGGGCCGACCTGGCCGGAGAGCCGGTGTGCCTGTACCAGTTCCTGCGCGGGGTCCGGCACCACGACACGGCGCACGCGCAGCGTATCGAAGACCGCGTCCACCCGGCCTTGCTCGAGCCGGACGCCCGCCCACCCCCCGCCCCGGCCGCGTGAATGGAACGCTATCTAGGTCTCATGTCAGGCACATCGCTCGATGGAGTCGATGTGGCGCTCGTCGGTTTCCAGGGCGAGGAAGAGTGCCCCTCGCGCACGGAAGCGCTCGCGTTCCGCATCTTTCCTTACGAGCCCGCCTTCCGCGCTCGCTTGCGAGAGGCGTGCGCGACCGGATCCACCGCCGAGTTGTGCCGCCTGAACTTCGAGCTCGGTCTTCGGTTCGCGACGGCGGTTACCGAGGTGCTCACGGACCTGGACACCGACCCGTCGTCCATCCTCGCCATCGGCAGCCATGGCCAAACCGTGTGGCACGAACCGTCCGGAGGTTCTCCGGGAAGCACTCTCCAGATCGGGGAGGCGGCCGTCATTGCGGAGCGCACCGGGATTCCCGTCGTCGCCGACTTCCGGGTCCGCGACGTGGCGGCGGGTGGTCAGGGAGCGCCTCTCACAGCGTACACCGACCGCCTGTTGTTCACGCACGAGCGGAGGGCTCGAGCCATCCAGAACCTCGGCGGGATGGGTAACGTGACCGCGCTGCCGCCGGACACGTCGGACGCCGATCCGCGCGCGTTCGACACCGGCCCCGGGGTGGCCCTGCTGGACGCGGCGGTCCAGCGGCTCACGGGTGGTACCGACTCGTACGATGCGGATGGTGTGCGCGCCGCGGCGGGGACGCCGGTGGAAGACGCGCTCACCGAGTGGCTCGAGGATCCGTTCTTCAGCGAGCCTCCCCCACGCTCCACGGGGCGCGAGAGGTTCAGCGAAGCGCGGCTCCATACATGGCTGGCCCGTCACGCGGCCCATCCCCACGAAGATCTGCTCGCTACGCTGAGCGAGCTTACGGCGCGATCCATCTCCACCAGCTATCGAAGGATCGGGTTCGAGATCGAGGAGGTCCTCCTGTGCGGGGGTGGATCTCGCAACCCGGATCTTTCTCGCCGCATCGCCGCACATCTGGATCCGACGCCGGTGCGTGACCTGGAATCGATCGGTTGGGACCCCGACGCGAGAGAAGCGGTCGCGTTTGCCCTCCTCGCGAGACAACACGTACGCGGCTTCCGAGCCGGCGCCCCGTGGGCCACCGGCGCGTCCGGCGCGCGCCTGCTCGGCAAGTGGGTGCCGGTTTGAGCGGAGATCCAAATGTGACCGACCCGGCTCGGGTCGTGATCGAGGCGCTCCGCCTGGACCGTTGGTCTGCAGAGGAGGTGGACCGACGGGCGCGCTCGGCGTTGGCCACGGGAGTCGGGGGATTCGTGCTGTTTGGCGGCGACGCCCGGGCGGTGGAGCGCCTGTGTCGAGAGTTGCGCGCTGCGGCGGGGCGCCCGATCTGGCTCGCCGCGGACCTCGAACGAGGTGCGGGACAGCAATTCGCCGGGTGCTCCGAGTTGCCTCCGCCCGCCGCGCTGGCCGCTCACCCCGAGCCCCTCTCGGCCGCCCGGTTCGCCGCCGGTCTCACCGGACGGGAGGCGCGCGGGCTGGGGTTGAACTGGGTGCTGGCGCCCGTACTGGATCTAGATATCGAGCCCGACAACCCCATCGTGGCGACGCGGAGCTTCGGTTCCGATCCGGGACAGGTGACGGCGCTTGCCCGCGCCTGGATCGACGCCTGCCAGGCGGAGGGCGTGGCGGCTTGCGCGAAGCACTTCCCGGGTCACGGACGGACCCGAACCGACTCGCACATGGAGCTGCCCACCGTGGACGCCCCGGCGGCGTTGCTCGCGGACGATCTGGCTCCTTTCAAAGGCGTGGCGGATCTGGTGGCCTCGGTGATGCCCGGACACGTGGCATATCCGGCCCTGGGTGCGGCTGGTCCGGCGACTCGCTCGCCCGAGATCGTGACCGATCTCCTCCGCCGCCAGATGGGCTTCGAAGGCCTCGTGGCGACCGACGCGATGATCATGAGCGGATTTGGCTCGAACCCTGCCGTCGGTGCCGTAGAGGCGGTCCGCGCCGGGTGCGATGTCCTTCTCTATCCGGAGGACGGCGAAGAGGTAATCGGGGCCCTGAGCGACGAGGCCGAGCGAGATCCGGTCCTCGCCGCACGGTTGCGCGAGTCCATGGGGCGCAGCGACGCGCTGTTGGCCCGTCTCGAGGGCCAGGAAGCCCGCGGTGGTGACTGCGAGGGGAGTGCATCGGATCGTCCGAGCGAAGCGGGCGCTTCCCTCCATCTCGCGATGTCCACGATCCTCGACAGATCGGGCGATGCGCTCCGCGGGTGGGATCGGCGACGGGAGACGGAGCTGTGGATCGAGATCGATGACCCTTCGGGCCCGGGAGCGACGCCGCAGCACGAGTTCGGCGCCGCGTTCGCTCGAGACCTCGAGGTGGCGGGTTGGCGGTTGACCGGCACAGGGGAAGCCACTCCTGCGCAACGGATCGTTCTCTTGCAGGCGACGCCTCGTGGTTGGAAAGGGCGGGGCGGATTGAGCCCCGAGGCCGTCACCGGGGTCCGTGAGGCGCTCGCGACCGCAGGCCTCGCACTCCTGATCGTCTTCGGTCACCCGCGGATCCTGGAGGAGCTGTGCACCGACGGCGCGTGCGCCTGGGCCGTGGAACCGATCATGGAGCGTGCCGCGGCCCGGTGGCTCGACTGCGTCGTGTCCCGGGGCTCCGACCTCGCGCCCCGTCGATGAGCGCAGCCGACTGGTGGGTCGTCGGGGCGTACCTCTTCTGTACGCTGGTGGTGGGTCTGTGGCTCTCCCGCCGCGCGTCCGGCGGGGTGGTGGACTTCTTCGTCGGCGGCCGCGCGCTCCCATGGTGGCTGGCGGGCACCTCGATGGCGGCCACCACATTCAGCGTCGACACTCCCCTGTACGTTTCGGCCCTCATCGCCCGTCGCGGGATCGCCGGGAATTGGGAGTGGTGGTCGTTCGCGCTCTCCCACATGCTGCTCATCTACTTGTTTGCCCGGCTGTGGCGACGCGCGGAGATCGTCACCGACGTGGAGCTCACCGAGATTCGGTACGGAGGACGACCGGCGGCCATCCTCCGTGCGTCACGCGCTTTCCTGTTCGCCGTGCCGATCAACTGCATTGCGATCGGGTTCGTCATGCTCGCGATGCGCAAGGTCGTCGAGTCACTGGGTCTGCTCTCCGGCCTCCCCGAGTGGTTGCCGGGCGACGAGCGGCTGTGGGCCGTCGTGGCGCTCTCGGTCTTCGTCCTGGTCTACGCCGGTCTCGCGGGGCTGTGGGGAGTCGTGGCCACGGACTTTTTCCAGTTCTTCCTCGCGCTGGGGGGTGCCCTGCTGGTAGCGGGCTTCGCGATCGCCGACATCGGCGGGATCCCGGAGTTGAAGCGGCAGCTGGCCGCCGCGGGGCACACGGACGCGCTGCGGCTCATCCCTCGGGGGGATCCCGACCTGCCGCTCGGCACCTTCCTCGCCTACCTCGGCATCCAGTGGTGGGCCTTCCGCCGTTCGGACGGCGGGGGTGAGTTCGTCCAGCGACTGTCCGCGTGTCGCAACGAGCGCGATGCGGAGCGCGCGGCATGGTTGTTCGCGATCTTGCACTACGTGGTCCGGGCCTGGCCCTGGATCCTGGTGGGCCTGGTGGCGGTGGTCGTCTTTCCGGACCTGTCGGACCCGGACATAGGCTACCCTCTGCTCATGCTTCGATATCTCCCGGCGGGCCTGCTGGGCCTCGTGGTCGCGTCCTTCGTGGCGGCCTTCATGTCCACCGTCTCCACACAGATCAATTGGGGCGCGAGCTATCTGGTAAACGACTTGTACGCGCGGTTCGTGAACCCGGATGCCCCCTCGAAGCGGCTCGTGATGCTGGGTCGGCTCGCTTCGGTGTTCATCGTCGCGCTCGCGGGTCTGGCCGCGTTCTACGCCACGGACATCGGAGCCGTATTCCGCTTCATGATCGCGATCGGCACGGGACCGGGGGCCGTGTTGATCCTGCGCTGGTTCTGGTGGCGAGTGAACGCGTGGGCGGAGCTCTCGGCCATGCTGGCCGGTTTCCTGATCGCCTTGGCCTCCTATCTGCCGGCGTTCGGAGCGCTCGATTTCGGCGAGAGACTCGCCGTGACCGCGTTCGGGGCCGCGGCCGTGTGGATCCCCATCATGTTCCTGACGCGTCCGGAGAGCGACGGCACGCTGGAGCGGTTTTATTCGAGGGTCCGACCGGGTGGACCCGGGTGGCGACGGGTCCGGCCGCTCGGAGATCCGTCGGCCCAGTCACTGGGTCGAGGCCTGGCGCGCGCCGCTTTCGGGGCGGTGGCGCTCTTCGGGGCGATGTTCGCGCTGGGCGCCGGTCTGCTGTATGAGTGGAAGACAGCCGCGCTATGGCTGATCCTCGCGCTGATCGGTGGGGGGTGCCTGGCGCTCGCGCGGGGCAACGCGATCGAGGCGAGCACGTAGAAGAGCAGGCCGCTGGAGGTTCCGGGCGGCCCGCAGAAGGGGTGGTTGAGATGGAGATCCCTGGCCGGCGGAGGGGAGGGGCATATCGCCTCGGGGTCGGCGCGATAGCGCTCGCCGCGTCATCGTGCGTGGGGACGTCGTCGCCTCAGCCGCCAGTGCTGCCGGGCGAGTCGAGGGTCGAGCCGGCCACCACGGAGGCCCCGGGGCCCGTCGCGGGAGATACGGCGCGGACCTCGCCCGAGACGCGACCCGGGGGGGAGCCGCCCGCTTCCCTGCCCGCGATCCCCACGTCCACAGGACCGATCGATCTGCAAGTCCAGTACCCGCGGCCTCTTCAGCGACTGATAGCCGCCGACTCCAACTTCATCTTCGGGTCCGTCGGGACCGGCGATGCACGGCTCGAGATCGACGGCGTCCCGGTTCCGGTGCACGCTAACGGGGCCTTCCTCGCCTGGTTGCCTGTCCCGGAAACAACGCGTAAGGACACTGCCGTCTACCGGTTGACCGCCCGCCGGGACACTCAGCGGATCGAGCTCGAGCTCCCCGTGAGGCTGCCATACGATCCGCGCCGGGTGTCCGAACGCCCCGCTTTGGACACGGAAGGCTTCGAGCGGATGCGGGAGCGCTGGGTACTCCCCGGCGAGCCGGTCGAGCTCCTGGTGCGCGGTGAGCCGGGGCTCAGCGTGTGGCTGGAGGCGGGGGAGGTGCGCTTTCCGCTCGCACCACGTTCGGTCGTGGGGGCGCCCGTAGGTCGGTACGGGATCAGGGTAGATGCGCGCGAGCTTCGGGACGCCGTGTGTGCGGCCGCGTCGGCATCGGGTGCATGTCGGCACGCGAACAGCGAGTTGGTCTCGGACACGAACCAGGTTGCCCGGACGCTGCCGATCGACACACTCGCGCTCGGCCTGGTGGCCACGGATGGGCGGGACACGATCCGCAGCGTAGGAGATCTGGCGCTCGGATGGCTCTCTCCCGATGACCTGCCTGCCGTCGATCTGGTCGAGGCTCCCGATCCGGTCAACGGCAGGAGCGGAGTCGTGGTGGGGCGTCCCACGCCGTCGGGCCCGTACAGGTGGAGGTTTCCGGTCGGGACGCGGGCGCGCGTCAGCGGGCGGCTGGGGGACCGGCTTCGGCTGCGACTCGGCGACGATCTCGATGCATGGGTCCTCGCGGAAGACGCGCTATGGGTGGCCGACCGAATCTCGACGGCTCCGGTGCAGGTCTACGACGTGCGGGTCGAGCCGGGCCGAGACCGGCTTACCCTCCGCGTCGGTGTCTCATCCGCTCTTCCGATCGAGGTGAGCCAGTCGGATGACACCACGCTCCACCTGACTTTTTTTGGGGCTCTCGGGGAAACGAGCCGCATCACGTACGGTGAGGGAGACCCGCTCATCGCCTCCCTGGAATGGCTGCAACTTCCGGGACCACGCTATCGCCTGACGCTTCGCCTCAGAGAGCCCGTTTGGGGGCACCGGGCGGCGTTCGTATCCGGGCAGAGCCGGTCCTACGAGGGGCCGCGAGGAGAGAGGGGCGGCGGACAGGACGGGGGTGCCGTGCTTCGTTTCGAGGTCCACCGTGCACCCGATATCGATGCTCGCCACCCGCTACTCGGGCGCCGCGTGGCGGTCGATCCCGGGCACCCCGGTGGGGGGAGTCACGGCCCGACCGGGCTGTATGAAGGGGATGCGAACCTGGCGATCGCGCGTCACCTCGTGCGAATGCTCAAGGACGCCGGAGCCGAACCGGTGCTCATCCGGACCGATGGGAATGCCGTAGGCCTGTACGAGCGTACGCGCCGTGCGGTCGATGCGCGTGCCGAGCTGTTCGTATCGATCCACAACAACGCGCTCCCCGACGGTGTCAGACCGTTCGGCCGAGAGGGTACGAGCACGTACTACTACCACCCGCACTCGCGCGATCTCGCGCTTGCGGTTCAAGAGGGGCTTCTCTCCGAGTTGGGGCTCCGTGACCTGGGCATCCGGTGGGGAGACCTGGCGGTCGCCCGAATGCCGTGGATGCCCTCTGTGCTCGCGGAGGGCGCCTTCATGATGATACCGCAGCACGAAGCGGCGCTTCGCACGCCAGACTTCCAGGCCCGCTATGCGCGCGGCGTGCTGCGTGGGCTCGAGTCGTTTCTCCGAACCCGCACGCGTGAGGACCGGTGAACTTGGAAGAGCTCCCGACGGGAGACCGACCGACCGTCGACCCGACGGCGTACGTCGCGCCATCGGCGACCGTGGTGGGAGATGTGACCCTGGAGGCGCACGCGAGCGTTTGGTACGGGTGTGTCCTCCGAGCTGATATCGCTCCGATCACGGTTGGCGCCGAGACCAATATCCAGGACCTGACCGTCGTGCACGTCGACCCGGGTCGGGGGACCGTCATCGGTCCTCGGGTGGGGATCGGGCATCGAGCGATCATACATGGGTGCGACATCGAAGAAGGGTGTCTGATCGGGATGGGGGCAATCGTCCTGTCGCACGCGGTGATCGGGGGCGGTTCCGTGATCGCGGCGGGCGCCCTCGTGCGGGAGGGCATGCGTGTGCCGCCGGGGAGTCTGGTCGTCGGAGTACCCGGTCGAATCGTCCGTCAGGTGGACGATGATCTGCGTGAGCGCATCCTTCGCACCGTCTCGGACTACAAGACCGTCAAGGAAGGGCACCGAGGAGGGCGGTGGAGGGGCTTGGATAGCGCGTAATCAACTGCCACACAATCAGTTACCGCCTACACGAGATGCCTTCGCCGTGCCGATCCAGGTCAGATCCGTTCCAGTGGTCCCTGATCCGCCCCCCAGACGCATCCAAACCTTGACCACAACATGTTGGGGTATTACTATTTGTCCGCCACAAGATGTTGCGGTTTCGTGTGGAGAGGTCCCGGGAAACGTGTAGAAAAAAATCCGTCGTTGTGGATAAACGGCGGTCCCCAGCCGTAAGGCCAACTCCAATTCGAGGATAGGACTGCGACCTCGTGTCGCTGTTCGCCTAATCACCGGCGTAGGCCGGCATTCGACTTGCGCGGTCGTCGGATCCCGGCCGAAGCCGGTGTACTCTTCTGGAGTCGCCACCTAGTCTTGGCTCGGGGGTATGGTACGCGGCCTGGTCGCTGTGCGCGGCGACCGATCACACCTACTCTGGCTTCGAGACAACGAGGAAGGGCGATGAACCGACCCGAGGCGGCGGTGATGGGGAAGTCGTCGGCAAGACCGACGGAAGAGATGGGTACGCCCACGATCGTCGGTACACCGGCCGAGTTGCCGGAGCCAATGCTGACCGAAAACGCCCACACCGTTCTGGCTCGCAGGTATCTGAAGAAGAACGCGGATGGGGATCCCATCGAGGGTCCCCGGGACCTGTTTTGGCGAGTCGCTCGGGTCATCGCCGAGGAGGATGCCCGCTATGGCGCATCCGAGGCGCAGGTGCACGCGACGGCGGTGCGCTTCTACGACATGATGGCGGATGGCCTGTTCGAGCCCAACAGCCCCACGCTGATGAACGCGGGGCGGCCGCTCGGTCAGCTCAGCGCGTGTTTCGTCCTCCCCGTGCCGGACAGCCTCGAAGGGATCTACGAGACGCTCCGAGACATGGCGCTCATCCATCAGAGCGGAGGTGGCACCGGTTTCGGGTTCAGCCGCTTGAGACCCCAGGGGGATGTCGTGAAGTCCACCATGGGCGTGGCAAGTGGGCCGGTCAGCTTCATGGAGGTCTACGATGCCTCCACCGAGGCCGTCAAACAGGGCGGGACCCGGCGCGGCGCAAACATGGGCATCCTCCGCGTCGACCACCCCGATATCCTGGGCTTCATCAACTGCAAAGCGGAAAAGCACAAGGTCACCAACTTCAACATTTCGGTGGCTGTCACCGAAGCTTTCATGGAGGCCGCGAAGCGGGGCGACGACTACGACCTGATCAGCCCGCGAACCGGCGAGCCGGCCGGTCGACTGAACGCGGCAGTCGTGTTGGAGAAGATCATCCACGGAGCGTGGAGGAACGGCGAGCCCGGCGTCTACTTCATCGATGAGGCGAACCGGTACAACCCGGCCCCGCACCTGGGGGAGTACGAAGCGACAAACCCCTGCGGCGAGCAGCCGTTGCTGCCGTATGACGTGTGCAACCTCGGCTCGGTGAACGTCGGCCATTTCGTGACCGGCGATGCACGTATCGACTGGGACGGCCTGCGCGACGCGGTCCACGACGCCACGCACTTCCTGGACAACGTGATCGACGCGAACCGTTATCCGCTGCCGCAGATCGCGGATCTGTCCCATCGGATTCGTAGGATCGGTCTGGGCATCATGGGTTGGGCCGACATGCTCGTGCGGTTAGGCGAGCCTTACGGTTCGCGGCGCTCGATCGAGCTCGGACGGGAAGTGATGCGCTTCGTGGACGAGGAGGCCAAGGTCGAGTCCGAGCGCCTGGCGGCTTCGCGAGGCGTGTTCTCCGAGTGGGAGCAATCGATCTGGGGTCCGGATGACACATGTGCTCGCGACGGGGCGGGGAAGAGGGTCCGGCCGATGCGGCGTCTGCGAAACTGCAACCTGACCACCGTGGCGCCGACGGGAACGATATCGATCATCGCCGGTTGCTCGAGTGGCATCGAGCCGCTGTTCGCCGTCGCCTTCATGCGCAACCAGGCCGGCACCCTCATGCCGGACGTGAATCCCGAGTTCGTGCGCCGTGCGGAGGAAGATGGGTGGTACTCCGAGGAGTTAATGAGCCGTATTGCCGACGAGGGCCATATCCACTTCGACGAGGTTTCGGAGGATGTGCAGAGGATCTTCGTCACGGCGCACGACGTCACCCCCAAGCAGCACATTCGAATGCAGGCCGCATTCCAGGAATACACGGATTCCGCAATCTCGAAGACGTGCAACTTCCCGACCTCGGCGAGCGAGGAGGATGTCCGCGAGATCTACGAGCTGGCCTACGAGCTGAAGTGCAAGGGAGTCACCGTATACCGCGACGGGTCACGGGACGAACAGGTACTCTCGACCGGCAAGACGGCGAAGGACGTCCAGCGAGATGCGGGCTCGACCGGCGAGTTGGCGACTCTCGTAGAGGGTCTCGAGGAGGTCGCCGGGGATCCCAGCGTGGCCGAAGATCTCGCCGTCATGCTCGCCCGGCTCGCCGAGTTGGAAGATCAAACCCGCGAGTTGGAGGATCAGAACCGGCAGCTGGGTAGCACGATCGAGGAGAAGGATCTGCGAATCGCCGAGCTCGAGGGTGGGCATATGAAGCCCGCCTCGATGCGGCAACGACCGAACGTGCTGCGAGGACACACCCGCAAGATCGAGACACCCCTCGGCAACATGTACGTCACGATCAACGAGGACGACCAGGCTCGCCCGTTCGAGGTTTTTGTCGCACTGGGCAAGGCGGGTGGCCCGGCGATGGCGGACGCGGAGGCCGTCGGTCGCCTGATCAGCCTCGCGCTCCGGTCCGGGATCTCGCTGCGTGACATCCACAAGCAGCTGCGAGGCATCTCCTCCGATCGCGCCGTGGGATTGGGTCCCAACAAGGTACTCTCGAGCCCGGATGCCATCGCGCAGGTGGTCGAGAAGTACCTGGAGGAGAAAGAGGGAGTACAGCAGTCGCTCCCGATACAGGAAGTCGGGCACGGCAAGAAGTCCAACGGTGGAACGCAAACGGCTGAACGCCCGGTCATCTCTCGTTACGAAGAGACGGCGGCGCGGCTGTTTATCGGAACCTGCCCCGATTGCCGAAGCAGCATGGCCTTCGAAGAAGGTTGCGCGAAGTGTCATGCCTGTGGCTACAGCGAATGCGGCTGAACCGGACCTTCCGCTTGCTCGTATAAACGCCGAGGCATACAATATGTAGTGTCGTCTCCCAGCGTATCCACAACATGTTGTGGGCAACGTGTGGAAAACGCCCTCGACTGTGGATGCTCGGTGGGCCGTCTGTGGAAAACCCCAGGGACGGCGTGGAAACCGAGGGCGGAGGCCGGCCTAAAACCGTACCGGGAGTGACCGATGGCCACCAGTGAGAGCACGGGTGGCGGGGGTGGGGCAGAACAACCCAAAGATCCGAGGCATCCTACGATCGACCGTCAGTGGATGCAGGCGGCCCTGGACGCCCACCGCGTGGCGTTCGAGCAGGAGATGGAGCGAAAGCGGCAGCGGTTCGACCGCGAGTTCCGGCGCTTCTGGCGGGCCCGCGGTTCCTCCGTGTAGCGACGGGAGACCGATCGGGCGCAACCGGATGACAGATTGCCGCCCCGGTGTCGGAGCGACACGCAGCCGGGTCAGGCTACGTCCAACCGCATCGGTGGAACCGTCCTGAAGTAAAGCCCCTACCCGGACAACCGTTCTTCCTTACCTCCGCCAACCATTGTGTACCTGTGCGCTCGAAACGGGGTGTAGGACCCCGCGCCGCCCTTGCAGGGTAGGAAGCCCAATCGTGAACGACCCATACCAGGAGGAAACAGCTTGACGAAGACCTACAAGATCGGCATAGCCACCGAGAGGATTGTGGAAGTGGAGGCCAAAAATTCACACGAAGCCATCCGTGCTGCGCTCGAGCAGGCGGCGGCCGAAGGTCGCGTGTTGCTCGGTACACAGTGGGTGGAGCGCGTGGAGCGCGATTGACCCACTAGCCCTCGCCGTTGCACCTGTCCGCACAGCCGCCCCGCGGACGACACCACACGCTCATCTCGCCCCCAATCGCTGTTCACAGACACCCGCCCGATCACGAATGAGGCTCTGGTCTAGGGAGCACCGGGCCCGGCAGGAATCGAGGCTGTCCGGAACTGTTGCCACGCGCTCATCACCGCTCCCTTATGTGTACCATCAATGTGTACGATCTTTCACGAAGTCGTTTCGTGGTCCGCCCGGCGTCGGCCACGATCCGGCCGGGGCTTTTTCATTCCGATTCCGAGGGGGCCGGTGACGACCAGCGCGGTTACTCGGAGACAAACCGTCACGGTGCGGGTGGGCGAAGTCCAGGTCGGGTGCGATCATCCGATCGCGATCCAATCCATGACGAATACCGACACAGCCGACGTTGAAGCGACGGTCCGGCAAGTGTCCGAGCTGTACGAAGCCGGTTCCGAGCTCGTACGCGTGACCGTGAACACATCAGAGGCTGCGATCGCCGTGCCGAAGATCGTTCAGCGGTTGAGGGGCGCCGGCGTTCCGGTACCGATCATCGGCGATTTCCATTACAACGGGCACATCCTCCTGCCCGGACATCCGAACTGCGCCAGCGTTCTCGACAAATACCGCATCAACCCCGGCAACGTCGGCAAGACCACATGGGACGCGCATTTCGCGGCGATCGTCGAGTCCGCCATCGAGCACGAAAAGCCGGTGCGGATCGGCGTGAATTGGGGATCACTCGATCAGTCCTTGCTGACCCGGATGATGGACGAGAACGCTGACCGGGAGGAGCCGCTCGATGCGCACGCGGTGACATTGGCCGCCATGGTGGAGAGCGCCCTCGCTTCGGCCGCCTTCGCGGAGCGTGTCGGGCTCCCTCATGAGCGAATCATCTTGAGCGCGAAGATCTCGCGGGTTCCGGATCTGGCCCGAGTGTACCGAGAGATCGCGTCTCGGTGCGATTACCCACTGCACCTCGGCCTCACGGAGGCGGGTATGGCGCGCAAGGGCGTCGTCGCCTCCACCGCCGCGCTCGCGATCATCCTGATGGAGGGGATCGGGGACACGATTCGAGTCTCACTGACGCCCGAGCCAGGTGCTGATCGGGCGGAGGAGGTCCGCGTGGCCCAGCAGGTCCTGCAATCGCTCGAGCTCCGCAGCTTTCAGCCACAGGTCACCGCGTGCCCCGGCTGCGGGCGAACCACGAGCCAGTTCTTCCAGCAGCTTGCGCTCGAGGTGCAGGATCATATCGCGCGCCGGTTGTCCGAGTGGCGCGATCGATACCCGGGCGTCGAGGACCTCGCGGTCGCCGTAATGGGTTGTGTCGTGAACGGACCGGGCGAGTCGAAGCACGCCGACATCGGGATCTCTCTCCCGGGGACGTTCGAAGATCCGAGCGCGCCGGTCTACGTCGACGGTGAACACCATGCGACGCTCCGAGGGGAAGGAATCGTGGAGGAGTTTCTCGACATCCTGGAAGCCTATGTGGAGCGGCGATTCGGGACCTCACAGCCCGTCTAGCAGGTCGCTGAAAAGCGCCGGCGACCGGTTCCGGGCCGAGCCGACAGATACAAGGATGGCTGTCATGCGTAACACGACTGTCTGGTTGGTAGTGCTGGGGCTGAGCTTCGCGGGGACGTGTCAGCGGCCCGTGGTCGTCGAATCGGATGCCGCCCGCTCCGACCCCTCCCGGCTTGGTCCGCGCGCAGGAGATCTACTGGAGCGAGAACGATCGTTACACGCTCGACATCGAGAGCCTGGTGTTCACTCCGTCTCCCGGCGTCCTTGTCGACATATTCGACGCGGGGAGAGAGGGGTTCGCCGCCCTCGGGACGGTTGAAACGGGGGATGCGGAGTGCGCGGTCTTCGTGGGGCCCGTGGGTCCGCCCCGGTCTTACGTCCAGACGCCGGGGGTGGTGGCTTGCCGCTCTTAGCCGGAGCGGAGTTTCGTGAGGTGCCGCGTAGCTGAGGGCTACTGCGTGGTGGCCCTCCTCCGTCGCCGTCGCCGTCTGCGCTCGGCCGCTTTGGCCTTGCGGCGTCGTGCCTCGCTCGGCTTCTCATAGAAGCGGTGCTTCTTGATGTCACGGAAGATGCCAGCCCTCTGAACCTTACGCCGGAATTTCCTCAGCGCGCGGTCGAGCTCTTCGTTCTCACGGAGTATGTACTCCAATACAACGCCTCCCATGTGAGGCTCGTGTGAGCCGGCGGGGATCTCCAGACAACCCCGCCCCGACTCAGAGCCGATTATCCTGAAACGAAAAAAATAACCGCTCACGAGCGGTCAGGTCAACCGGATTCGCGGTGGCTCAAACGCTCCGCACCCCGGATCCGGGTCGTTGGAGCGCGGACACCCGTGTGACCGGGCCGCCGGAGCTCTCCCGGCGACCTGCCGGAGCAAGCTCCTCGCGGCCCGGAGGAAACTCCCGCCGACCCTCAGTTGCGAAAGAGACGACGGCCGAACTTCGACTTGAGCTGCTCCGTCAGGGTGGGGGAGTCCTCGGAGGGTTGGTGATCCCCGTTGAGAGGATTCCGAGCCGAGAAAGACGTGCCGTTTTCCGCGCCAACGGCGGCTCCGACGTGTTCCGCGCGCACGACCTGCTGGGCCTTTGGCCCCTTCTCTCCGCTGATGAGCTCGAATTCCACGGGCTCGCCGGCGTCTAGCGTACGGAATCCGTCCATCTGGATCTCCGAGTGGTGGACAAAGACGTCGTCGAGGCCGTCACGCTCGATGAACCCGTACCCCTTCTCGTTCGAGAACCATTTCACCTTCCCCGTCTCACGCGACATGGCACCCCTCCTCCCCATACGGAACCGTCTTACGACACTTCTGTCGTCCTCGGACCGGTCAGCCCTCGACGGACTGCCGCAGGCGGGAGATACAGGCGGGCGAATGCCCCGGGACAAAAAACGACCCGCCGGCTGCGGCCGGAACGGGTCTCGTAGACCTGCGCCACCACCCCACCCCGCCACCCATTGAAACGCAAGGTAGGGATGAGCGCATCATCCAACAAGCGCCATGCGCGACGTGGTCCGGTCACAGCGGCCGGCGAGCCAACGGCGAAAACGGCCACTACGGGCCTGGTGGACCCCGCCGGGTGCCGCGCGACCCCCGATTCCGTTTGCATCGGACCCTACGTTTCGCCTATAATGGCGGTACCTCCCGGCCGATCGACCACCTCATGTCGACGCATACTCGGTGAAGGAGTTCGTTATGGCACGTGGCATCGCCATTACCGCTGAAGGCGACTTCGAGCTCGAAGGCCGACCCTACTTCATCCCGCAGGAGTTCTCGGCCCGAGAGGCCTACAGCTACCGCAGGTTGATGGAGCCGATCCCGGATGTTCCAGGGGGGACGAGCCTCAGTTCCGAGCAACGAACACGTCAGAGGGCCTACTTTCTACGCCGTGCCGCCGCTTGTATCATCCCCGGCTTACAAGTGAGATCGCTCGAGAAACTCCCGCTGGGGCAGCTGCAGCGGATGCACGAATGGATCGCGGCACATCGACCTGACCTCCTGGAAACCGCGAGCGTACGCGTCCCGTTTCGATAGCCGTGGCCCGCGGCTCCACCGCGGTCGCGAATGAGCGCCGGATTCCGTAGAGCCAAAATCGTCGCCACCATAGGTCCCGCCAGCCGGGACCCGGGGGTCTTCCGACAGCTCGTCACGGCCGGAATCGACGCGATCCGCATCAACTTCTCCCACGCCTCTCAAGAGTGGGCGGCCGACGTGGTGTCGTTGGCTCGCGATACCGTTCGCAGCACCGGACGGCCCCTCGCGGTGATCGGTGATCTTCAGGGCCCGAAAATCCGCGTTGGCGATCTGAGCGCGGCCCTCGAGATCGAGACCGAGCGCGACTATTGCTTCGTACCCGAGGGGTACGAGTCACCGACCGCCTGCGAGCCTCATCGTCTGATCCCGACGACCTATCCCGAGCTCGCTGACGAAGTCGCGCCCGGAAACCGGATACTCCTGGACGACGGGCGCCTCGAGTTCATCGTACGTGAGACGCAGGAGCGCTGGGTCATGGCGCAAGCGCAGGTCAGCGGCTCGCTCACTTCACAGAAGGGGATCAATCTCCCGGGCGTGCCGGTCGGCGCCCCGAGCTTGACGGACAAGGACCGAAAAGACCTCGAGTTCGCACGTGCCCAGCGCTTCGACTACATGGCGCTCAGCTTCGTGCGGCGTCTCGAGGACCTGCGGGAAGCACGCGCGGCCATGGACACCGGGACCCTCTTGATCTCGAAGATCGAGAAAGCACAGGCGCTCGAGCGGCTCGACGAGATCCTCTCGGCCTCCGACGGTGTGATGGTGGCGCGCGGCGACCTCGGAGTCGAGTTGCCGTACGAGGAAGTGCCGATGGCGCAGAAGCGGGTCATACGACTCGCGAAGAGCCGCGCGCGGCCCGTGATCACCGCGACCCAGATGCTCGAGTCGATGACCCGCGATCCGAGGCCCACCCGGGCGGAGGTTTCGGACGTGGCGAACGCCTTGCTGGACGGGACGGACGCGGTCATGCTCTCGGCC
This sequence comes from Gemmatimonadota bacterium, assembly GCA_039589195.1. Taxonomy (GTDB): domain Bacteria; phylum Gemmatimonadota; class Gemmatimonadetes; order Palauibacterales; family Palauibacteraceae; genus JBDHAC01. Next base: position 42,401 of record JBDHHV010000018.1, read on the forward strand.
GAGACCGCCGCCGGCGACTACCCTGTCGAGGCCGTCGAGACGATGGATCGCATCATCCGCCGCATCGAGCACGAGCGTCACGGAGCCTTCTACCGGGCCACGCGGCGCTCCGACAAGCTCGCCGACGTACAACAATCCATGTCGGGGGCCGTCGCGGCCGCGGCCATGGAGGCCGTGCAGCGACTCGGATCCCCGTTCGTGGTGACGTTCACGCGTAGCGGGTACACGGCGCGCATCGTATCGGCGCAGCGGCCCAACGTCCCGATCCTCGCGGTAAGCGATCAATGGCGCACGTTCAACCAGCTCGCGCTCGTGTGGGGTGTCGAGCCGATCCTCTTCCGGGGTGATGTCCACTACGAAAGCATGTTGGCCTGCGCCAGGGAAGTGGCGCTGGAGCAGGGCCTCGGGGAGCCGGGGCAGCGGTTCGTGGTCACGGCGGGCGTTCCCTTCCACGTGACAGGGACGACCAACATGATGCGGATCGAGGAGCTGTAGGTGATCCGGCTGGAGCTCGAGCGCGGCTTGTTCCCTTGAGGGTCACCTTCCTGGGGACGGGAACCTCCTTCGGTGTCCCCGTCATCGGTTGCCACTGTCCGGCGTGCTCTTCGGACGACCCGCGTGACCGACGCACGCGGCACTCGCTGCTCATCGAACAGTCCGGCCATACGCTGCTCGTGGACACGCCTCCCGAGCTTCGGCTTCAGCTCGTGCGGGCCGGTGTCGAGCGAGTGGACGCGGTGTTCCTGTCGCACGAACACGCGGATCATACGCACGGAATCGACGACCTCCGCGTGTTCAGCATGCGGGCGGGTGCCCAGCTCCCCTTGTACGTAGCGCGGGAATTCGAGCCGGAGCTGAAGCGCCGCTTCTCCTACATCTGGCAGGCCTGCTCGGCTCCGAACGCATGGTCGACGGTCCCGGACCTCGAGCTCTGCCTGTTCGAAGACCGCGAGCCGGTCGATGCGTGCGGGATTCGCCTCCTGCCGATCGCTTTCCCGCACGGGGTGTATCGTAGCTTCGGGTTTCGCGCCGGAGACCTGGCCGTGGTGGTGGATGGAAAGTCCGTGCCAGAGGACGCCATCCCGTTGCTGGAAGGAGTTCGCGCCCTGGTAATCAACGCGCTGTGGTTCGGGGATCCACACCCCGGACATTTCAGCATAGAGGAAGCCATCGAGGTGGGCCGACGTCTCGGAGCGGAGATGACGTACCTGACCCACCTCACGCACCGCGTTGTCCAGACCGAGTTGGATGCGCGCCTCCCGCCCGGGATCCGCGCCGCGTACGACGGCCTCACGATCGAGGTGTGACGTGAGGCCGGACCGCATTCGCAACTTCTCGATCGTCGCGCACATCGATCACGGCAAGTCGACGCTCGCGGATCGCCTTCTCGAGCAGACCGGGGCGGTGGAGGCACGCCGTATGATGGCTCAGGTGCTCGACTCGATGGATCTGGAGCGCGAGCGCGGGATCACGATCAAGCTGAACGCGATCCGCATGGACTACCAGGCACCCGACGGGGAGTCGTACGAGCTCAACCTGATCGACACCCCCGGCCACGTCGATTTCACGTACGAGGTCAGCCGGAGTCTGGCGGCGTGCGAGGGAGCGCTCCTCGTGGTGGATGCCAGCCAGGGCGTCGAGGCGCAGACGCTCGCGAACCTGTTCCTCACGATCGAGGCGGGCCTCGATGTGATCCCCATCGTCAACAAGATCGATCTTCCATCCGCCCACCCCGAACAGTGCGCGGAGGAGGTCGCGGAGCTGCTGGGCATCGAGGCCTCCGAGGTCATCCTCACCTCCGCCAAGGAAGGACGCGGCATCGACCAGGTGTTGACCGCAGTCGTCGAGCGAGTGCCTCCGCCCGCCGGGGATCCCGATGCCCCTTTGCGGGCCCTCATCTTCGACTCGCAGTACGACCGCTACCGCGGGGCCGTCCCGATGATTCGCGTCGTGGATGGGGAGCTGCGTCCCGGGATGCGGATCGGGTTCGGGACTACGGATGCCACGTACGAGGTGGACGAAGTGGGATACATGCGGCTCGGCTTCCAGCCCACGGAGTCCCTCCGCACGGGCGAGGTGGGATACGTCACCGCTCAGATCAAGCGGGTGGGCGACACCCGGGTCGGCGACACCCTGCTGGACGCCGACCGGCGCGCGACGGAGCTGCTTCCCGGCTATCGGGACGCCAAGCCGATGGTCTTCGCCGGATTGTATCCCACGGACACGGATCAGTTCGCGGAGCTGCGGGATGCGCTCGAGAAGCTGCGCCTGAACGATGCGAGTCTTCACTACGAGCCCGAGACCTCGGTGGCCCTCGGTTTCGGGTTCCGGTGTGGCTTCCTGGGGCTCCTCCACATGGAAGTCGTGCAGGAACGACTCGAGCGCGAGTTCGATCTGGACCTGATTACGACGCTTCCCAACGTCGAGTACGTCGTGCGGCTCACGAACGGCGAAGAGGTGCACGTGGAGAACCCGAGCCACATGCCGGAGCGGGGGCGGATCGACGAGATCGCCGAGCCTTACGTCCGCGTGCGGATCGTGTGTCCGTCGGAGTACATCGGCGGGATCCAGAAGCTCTGTCACGACCGCCGGGGTGCCTACGTGACCATGCACTACCTGGACCCGCAACGTGTGGAGCTCGCTTATGAGATCCCGCTCGCGGAGATCGTGCTCGACTTCTACGATCGCCTGAAATCGGCCTCTCGTGGCTACGCGGCGATGGACTACGAGATGGCCGGTTCCCGCGTGTCCGACCTCGTGAAGCTGGACATTCTGTTGAACGGCGAGCCGGTCGACGCTCTGTCCGTGGTCGTCCACCGGGAGCGGGCTTACGAGTACGGGCGGAAGGTGGCTCGCAAGCTCAAGGAGCTCATCCCGCGTCAGCTGTTCCAGGTGGCGATCCAGGCCGCCATCGGTCGCGACGTGATTGCACGCACGAGCGTAAAAGCGCTGCGAAAGAACGTCACGGCCAAGTGCTATGGGGGCGACATTACCAGGAAGCGGAAGCTCCTGGAGAAGCAGAAAGAGGGGAAAAAGCGGATGAAGCAAGTGGGCACGGTAGAGATTCCGCAGGAAGCCTTCCTCGCCGTGCTACAGGTCTCGGACGAGTAGAGGCCCGGGTCCGGGCGGCACCGGGTTCGGGTGCCACGGAGTCCGGGTGTTGTCCGGACACACCGTCAGCTTCGGTTCAGCCAACTCTCCAGGCGCCGAAAGTCGTGAAACTGACGTAGCTTGCGGCGATCCCGGGAGCCCACGTCGAGTAACCGCGTCCGCAGGAGGAGTGCCTCCAGCGGGTTCCGCGGGTGCTCATAGAACGGGATCCGGTTGAAGTCGAACAGCTTCGGGATAGGCTCGCCCACCTCCTGTACGACCATGACGTTCAGTGCGTGCAGATCGAGATCGAAGAGCTCGGACTCGTGTGCCAGCTTCACGATCCGGCGGATGTGCGCGAACAACGCCTCGAGGCGCGCCGGATCCTCCGCTCCCTCCGTACGATGGTAGTGGTAGTACAGCTTGCCACGGAGCAGCTCCTGCACGACCGCCGAGACTCCCGGAGCATGGAAATAGCCGATCGGCCGCGTGACGTAGCGCGCCAGCCCGGGTGCTTCGAAGAAGGCCCGGTTACGGCGATACTCGAATTCCGCGATGTTCAACGGGCTCCGCCCGGCGTGACGCCGGATCGAGCGAGGCTTGAAGATCTTGAGAGCCACGGGTGAGCCGCGCAGATCGGCCCGGTAGACCGTGGTCACCTTGCCGTCGTCGAGGCGCTCGAGGATGCGCACCTCGCCCAAGGCCGTGAGCTCGAGGGTTCCATCCCCCTGATCCACCCATCCGTTGGCGACGACCCTCACCCGTGCCTCGTCAGCCGTCATGCCACGTCCCCACGTCCCGCCACGACGATCCACTTATCCGAGAACACCCGCGTCACCGGCAGGACCCGCCGAACCGAAAGACCGGCGTCGCGGAACTCCTGCTCCATACCCGCTCGAGAGACCCGCTCGAGAGATCTTCGAGTGAGCCGCAGAGCACGTAGCGCCCTCCACTTCGCGTAGCGGTAGCTGTATCGGTGGCGATAGTCGACGACCACCCAGGGTGCCACGCGACCCATCTCCCTGAGGATCGATACTCGCGTGGGTGGCGGTACGTGAAACATGAATCGGATGGAAACGACGCAGTCAATGCTGTCATCGGAGAACGGGAGCCACTCCGCGTCGGCTTGTACGAATCCGCCGACGTCGTCCGAGCCGTCCACCGCTTCGAGGGCGCGCCGCATCATCTCGAGCGAGATATCGCTCCCCACCACGCGGAGGCCACGCGTCGCGAGGCTTCCCGTGAACCGGCCGGTTCCGCACGGGAGGTCGAGGACGCTACGGATGTCGTCGAGGGTAGCGAGCGCGTCGCAGATCCTCTGCCACTTGAGCCGGTTGCGCCGCCGCTTGAAGGGACCGACGAAGCGCTCGTCGTCGTAATACGCCGCCACGGCGGAGTCGCGATAAAACGTCCGCTTGTGCGCGTAGGTTCTCTTGTGCGGCTCGCTGATTCGCGTCCTGGCCATCGACCCCGGCGTGCCCCTGCGTTCAGGAGGCTGCTGAAGAACCCTGGCGGGTCGCGTTACGGACGCGACAGCCCCGGATCCAAGGCGGGGCGACGAGGGCATAGCCATAGCTACGTCGAGGAGCCCCAGGGGTACCCGC
>JBDHHV010000019.1:0-69827 GCA_039589195.1 Gemmatimonadota bacterium
GCGAGGGACCGAGGCGGAGTTGTCGAGCACGGCATCCCACTCGCCGGTCTCGAGGGCGGCGAGGTCGTCGTTGCGGTCTCCGCGCAGCTTCTCTACCCGCTCGAACAGGTCGTGGAAGAACGGGGGCTCCGTGCGGCCGCGGTTGAAGATCGAAACCTCGTGGCCTCGCTCCAGCGCGTATTTCACCTGGTGCGGCCCGATGAAGCTCGTGCCTCCGAGGATCAGTATGCGCATGGCGCGCGGGGCCGCATCCGGGGGTTCACCGGTCGCGCACGCCAGGCCGGGGGGAATCAGTCCGAATCCGAGCGCACCGGCGCCCGCGAGTCGAAGGAACTCTCTGCGGTCGGTGGCCATCCTGTCTCCTTTCAGCGCCGTCGGTGGGCCGGACGGGCTCAGTCCGCGCACGTGGCCCTCCGTGGGCGTTCGGTTCGTCAATCGAACTTCGTCTCGTACCAGGTGGCCCCGACACCCAGATCCACCTTCAGGGGCACGGCCAACTCGATCGCGCCCTCCATCTCGGAGCGCACCAGGGCGCTCACCGCGTCGACCTCCGGCTCCGGCACCTCGAACAGGAGCTCGTCGTGCACCTGGAGCAGCATCGTCGCTCCGGTATCGGCCAGGCGTTCGTGGAGCCGAATCATGGCGATCTTGATCAGGTCCGCGGCGGTCCCCTGGATGGGGGAGTTCGTCGCGGTCCGCTCGCCAAAGCCACGCTGGCCCGGGTTACGGGACCGGATCTCCGGAATGTAGCGCCGGCGCCCGATCAGCGTCTCCACGTATCCCTTCTCGCGCGCCATCTCTTTCATCTGCTCGAGGTACCCGGCTACCCCGTGGAAGCGCTCGAAGTACTGGTCGATGAACTGCCGCGCCTCGGTTCGCGAGATGCCCAGTTGGACCGCCAGCGCCACCGGTCCCTGCCCGTATATCGTGGCGAAGTTGATCGTCTTCGCCTGGTCCCGCATGGCGGGCGTCACGCGCGTTGATTCCACCCCGAAGATGAGGGCGGCCGTCTCGCGATGAATGTCGCGATCCGCCCCGAACGCTTCCAGGAAGGCCGGGTCACCTGAAAGGTGGGCGAGCACCCGCAGCTCGATCTGGGAGTAATCCGCGCCGATGAGGAGTCGACCCGGGCCCGGTACGAATCCCCTTCGAATCTCGCGTCCCAGGTTGGAGCGGATCGGGATGTTCTGCAGGTTGGGATCGGACGAAGAGAGGCGCCCGGTCGCCGTCACCGTCTGGTTGAAGGACGTGTGGATCCGTCCGTCTTCGGGGGACACCAGGAGTGGCAGCTTGCTCACGTATGTCGAATCGAGCTTGTCCAGCTCCCGGTACTCGAGGATCAGCCGAGGGATGGCGTGCCCCATCGCGGCCAGCTGCTCCAATACGCTCTCATCGGTCGACGGACCTGTCTTCGTTCGCTTCACCACCGGCAGGTCGAGCTTCTCGAACAGGAGCTCACGCATCTGCGGGACGGATCTCAGATTGACCTCCTCGCCCGCGATCTTGTGGATCTCGTCGCGCACGATCTCGACCTCCTCACGCAGCTTCGTCCCGAGGGCCGCGAAGAAGTCCATATCGATCGCGATCCCGGCTCGCTCCATGTGGGCGAGGACCGGCAGGAGCGGCATCTCCACCGTCCCGAACAGGCGCTCCATGTCATGGGCACGCAGCTCGTCCCGCTGCGGCCCCAGCAGGCGGAGCGAGTAGTCGGCGTGCTCGCACGCGTGCGTCATTGCCGCATCGCGTGATACCTGGTCCAACGGGGTCGCGGAGCGTCCGCTCCCGCTGATGTCCTTCGCGGTCCGCAACTCCGCCGAAAACCGGTCCCGTACCAGCATCTCCAGCGAGCGCTCGCGAAGAACGGGGGCCAGACAGTACGACGCCACGGACGTGTCGAAGGCGAGCCCCCCCAACCTCACGCCGATGCGCGAGAGGATCTGGAACGCGTATTTGAGATCGTGTCCGACCTTCGGCAGCTCCGACTCGAGGAGCCGGCGCACGTCCCCCATCTCCGGGGCTCCGAGGGGCGGCAGGTTCGGCACTTCCTGCTCATCCAGCCCGAGGGTCGGATTACCCTGGGCATCGCGGACGACCTCTGGTGGCCGGTGCCCGAACGGGAGGTAATGGGCACGGCCGGGCTCGCCGCACAGGGCGATGCCGACCAGCTCCGCGCGCAGGGGGTCGGCCGTCGTGCCCAGCGCGCTCACAGCCAATCGCTCGGCATCGCGTAGCTCTTCCGCCACCGCCCGTGCCCGGTCGGGTGTCTCGACCAGCTCGTAGTCCGCCCCGGTGACCGGTGCGGCAGGGGGAGTGGGCTCGACCTCGCGCAGGAGGTTGTGGAACTCGAGCTCCATGAAGATGGCCTGCATACGTTCCCGGTCGGGTTCCTCGCGCTCCAGCCGGCCCGTGTCCAGCTCGACCGGGGCGTCGAGACGGATCGTGACGAGCTCTTTCGAGAGACGTGCTTCCTCCGCATGCGCCTGGAGGGCGTTACGGGCGCGTGTGCCCGTCACCTCCTCCGCATGCGCGAGGATCTGCTCCAGGTCCCCGAATTCATGGATGAGCCCGGGCGCCGTCTTCTTCCCGATTCCCGGGACACCCGGGACGTTGTCCGAGCTGTCACCCAGCAGCGCCAGATAATCGGTGACCCTCTCCGGCGGGATCCCGAAGCGCTCGCCGGCGTTGTCGAGTGACACCCACTCTTGCTCGACCCCGGCTGGTCCTCCCCGTCCCGGGTTGAGCAGGCTCGTGTCCTCGTCGATCAGCTGGTGGAAATCCTTGTCCCCGGAGACGATCACGGTGTGGAACCCGGCGGTGGAGGCCTGCCCGGCGAGCGTCCCGATCACGTCGTCCGCCTCCCATCCTTCAGCCTCGATGACCGGGATCCTGAAGGCCTCGAAGATCTCTCGACAGCGTGGCAGAGACGCGTGGAGCTCTTCCGGCATCTTCTCGCGCGTCGCCTTGTACTCGGGAAACAGCTCCGTGCGAAAGCTGTCCCCGGCGTCGAACACGACGCCCAGATAGTCGGGCTGGTGATCCTCGATCAGCCTGAGGAGGAAGCGGGCGATCCCGTAGGGTGCGGATGTGTTCTCACCGCTCGACGTGGTGAGCGGCCGGCTGATCATCGCGAAGAAGGCGCGGTAGATCAGTGCATAACCGTCGAGCAGGTAGAGGTTGGGTCGGTCGCCGGGTGTTGCGTTCGACATCGAGCAGACCGCCAGGGGGAGATCTCAAAAAAGAACGCGCCCCGGCCGTGGGACGGGGCGCGCTCGAGCGTCCGGGGATCCTCAGGCGCTAGCTGGGCTTCGCGACCTTCGTCGCGTGGAGACCCTTGTCACCCTGGGTGAACTCGTAGTCCACCTCCATCCCCTCCGACAGCGTCTTATAGCCGTCCATATCGATGGAGCTGTAGTGAACGAACACGTCGTCACCACCATCGGTTTGTTCGATGAATCCGTAACCCTTGGCATCGTTGAACCACTTCACCCGACCTACTGGCATCTACGGCCTCCTGCGACAAAAAACACGCGTCCAGCAACGTCCGAGGGTGGGCCCTCGGGGGGAAGTCGCTCCTATGCTACCGATGGGATTCAAATCCGTCAACACGGCTCGAAAGCGCTCTCGCGCGACCCTCTCCGGCCACCCCGACTCAGGAGTCGGTGACCGTCTCCCAGGGTCCATACAGGCGGTCGTAAATCGCGATCAGCTCGGTGACCGCGCGCACGTACTCACGTGTTTCACGGAACGGGATTCGCTCGACAAACTGATCCTCGCCGGCGGCCAATTCGGGGAATTCCCGCCATGCGAGCCATCTGTGCGGCCCTGCGTTGTACGAGATCAGCCCGGCGAGCCGGGAGCCGCCGAAGCGGTCCAGGACGTCGGCCATGTACCTCGTGCCGAGGAGGAGGTTGACCTGGGGCACCGTGAGTTGCGAGCGCTGGTACTCCGGCAACCCGGCGCGGCGGGCGATGTCCTGCGCGGTGCGGGGCAGCAGCTGCATCAGACCGACCGCGTTCGCCGCAGAGACGATGTCCGGATCGAAGAGAGATTCGCGACGCGCGACACCCGCCACCAGCTCGGGCTCGAGTCCGCGGGCGTGTGCGGCACTGACGAGCGCATCGCTGAAGGGCAGCGGATACACGGCCTCGAGGAGTGGTGCGCTCCAGCGCGCGCGCCTCGCCTTCACGCGCCACGCCAAGCGGACTCCTTGCTGCGTCCAACCATCCCGGTTCAGGGCCAGCACGAAGGCGAGGAGTTGATCCAGGCCGGTGGGTCCCTCTCTCCGGGCCGCGTCGAGCTCGCGACGTGCTCTTGCCGGCCAGCCCAGATCCCGCAGCAGGTTCATGCGTTCGAGGGCGTCTCGAAACCGCGGATCCAGCTCGGGCAGCGCTCCGGTAGCATCCAACCGGAGCGAGAGCCAGCGATCGTGCGTCGTTCGTCCCTCCGCGAGGATCGCGTAGTAGTCCAACGGATCCCGGGAGATCGTCTCCAGGAACAGGGCGTGGGCCGTCGCGGTGTCGCCTTCGGCCTCGTGCGCCCGGGCCATCCAGTAGGTCGCGCCCTGGGACCAGGAGTCCCGGGGGTAGCGACGGCGATACTCTTCAAGGTGCCCGCGCGCGGCGGCATATGCGCCCTCGAGGAAGTCCAGCATGGCGAGACGGGAGAGAGATCGGGCACCGTACGTGGTGCGAGGGAAGCGCTCGACAGTGGTCGCATATCGTTCGCGGGCCTGCTCGAGACGACCCGCGTCGTGGTCTCCGTCCGCGAGCAGGTAGGATGCGAGGGCCGCGGAGACCCCCGCCCCCGAGGCTGCGGTCTCGAACGCCTCGCGTGCGGCGCGCGTCTGCCCCAGGGCGGTGAATGTCCGCGCCGCGAGCAACCAGAGCGAAGCGCGGCGCGACGCCGACAGCTCCCGTCCGCCCAGCCACGGGCCGAGCTCCGCTATCGCCCGATCGAGATCGCCCGCCGCCCGGTGAGCTCCGGCGAGTTGCTCGGCGATAGCGGGCGCTTCCGGAGCCGGCGCCAGCCCCAGAGCATCCGCCAGATACCGCCTCCCGCGCTCGCTGCGGCCGGCGCGCAGATCCGACACCCCCACCACCCGGAGGGTGCTCCACGACCCGTCCAACTCGAGCAACGCCGGTCCGATCTCCGCTCCCGCTCGTCGCGATGCCAGCGCGGCCCGGTAGGCCTCCTCCGCGCCTTCCACGTCTCCGCTCGATCGCAGGTATGGTGCGATGTGCTCTCCCGCGAGCCGGTCGAACACACCCCTGCCGGCCTCGCGGGCGAGCGTGACGCCCCGCTCGAAATCACCCAGCTCGAACGAAAGCCTCGCCAGGACGAGCTGTACGGAGTCCGAGGGAACCATCGGCTCCTCTCGCAGCTCGGTAGCGAGCTCTTCCGCTGAAGGGCGGTCCTTCGCCTCGGCGCGGCGGTAGAGCGAGGAGAGCCGCAGCCAGGGCGCAAGCGCCGGGTGCTCATCCGCGGCCTGTTCGAGTTGGGCAGCGGCAGCGGCGGGGTGTCCGAGACGCGTCAACGCGCCCGCGTACCGCACGCGAACCTCGACCGGCGGCGGCTCGGGACCCGCGCCGGTTTCGAGGTGGGCCTGGTAGGTCTTGGCCGCGGCGGTGAAGCTGTCGAGCCCCAGGTACGCTCGCGCAAGGAGACGTTGTCCCGCCCCCTGCTCGTACTCCCCCAGCCATGGTTGATCGACGAGCAAACGCCGTACCGCGGGCCAGGTTCGGTGGGATGCGTACGCGCGCGCGGCTAGGATGATGGCTTCCGGACCCACGAGGCGACCGCTCGACAGATCACGAGCCAGTGCGCGGCTCGCGGTCACCGGCATGTCGGCGGCGAGCAGGCGGCGCGCCTCCTCCAGCGTGAGGGTCGCGTCAGCCTCCGGATCGGTGCCTTCTGCGGGGTCCGATGGAGCGGGGGCGGGCACGCCTCGTGGAACCGGAACGCTGTCCGGTGCCTGGATTCCGCCTACACCATCGGCGAGCGCGAGAGTCGCCGCCAGCGCCCAGGACAGCGTCCACGCGGAGCCGCCCCACCAGCGTGGGCAAGCAACCCGGTTGGTCGCACGAGCGGCCCGTCTGCGCTCGGCCGACGGGCCGCTCCGCTGGACTATCCTCCGACCTGTCTCACGTCCCCTCCGCACCACACCCCCATGTCGGCGATCACCCCCGGCAGATCGCTTGAATGACCTCGCGACCTTCTAGAACGGACTGAAGTCGTACCGGATCCGCGCCATCCCGAACCGCCCCAGCACCGGCGCTCCCACAAACGTCTGGTAGTGGTTGTCGAACACGTTCTGGACATCGACCTGCAGCCACACTCCCTGCAACCCGGGGAGCTTGTACCCCAGACCGAGATCCAGGACCCCGAACGGATCCACCCGCCCGATATACACGGCGGAATTCGCGTCGAACCCGTTTTGTGCCCGGAACCGCACCTGGCCGTTGAAGCCGCCCTCGCTCCGGTACGAGAGAGCCGCCGTCCCCTTCAAGGTCGGGGCGTTGAGCGGTACCCGCTCCGAGACCCCGCGTGCGGTCGTCTCGAACTCATCCTTGTCGACCACCGAGACCGTGGTGGTTAGCTCCCACTCGTCGCTGAGCAAGAAATTCGCCGCGACCTCGGCACCGAAGACATCCAGGCTGCCCAGGTTCTCGTACACGAACGCGAGCGTGGCATCGGTTCCACCGACACTCTGTGGGGTCACGACGCCCAGAGGGATGCGCGCGATCCCGGGGGCCTCGGGCGTACCCACTGCTATCTGGAGCGCGGTCGCCTGCGCCGTCGCCGCGTCGGGGAACGCGACGCCGACCAGCGGGAGGAATTGCGCGGTCAGATACGCGGCGAGCTGCTGGCCGTTCAAGAACACGTTCGGGGAGGCGACCCGCAGCGCGGAGGTGAAGTCCGTGACGTGGCTCCACCAGCCGTTGACTCCCAGCAGGACACGGCCGCCAAGGAGCCCCTTGTACCCGACCTCGAACGTGTTGGTGATCGTCGGCTTGAGCCGCTCGAAGTCCTGGATGCCGGCCAACCCGCCAGGGGTGAGGCAGAACGGCGGTGCCGGACAATCCCCGCTCGCGGGTGCGCCGAGCTGGAGGCTCGGGTCCAGGGTCAGCGCCACGATACCGACATCCCCCTCGCCGGGCGGAGCGATCAGCCCCAACGTGGTGAGCCACACGGCGGCGGCGTACCCGGCGGACAGACGATCGGGTTGAAAGGCGACATGTGCATCGGGACCCCGTTCGCGTCCCGCATGAACATGTGTCCCTCCTCCGTGCTCCCCGTCGCCCGGATGTCGTAGCGGAACGGACCGCCCAGCGGGATTCGCTCGGCGGAGATGTCGAGGAACAGGTTGAGCGTCGTCGGGGTCGAGAAGGCGCGGTTGAAGGTGGCGCGGAAGCTGCTCCCCGGATCGGGCTTGTAGACGAGCGCGGCGCGTGGCGAGAACACCCGATCCTCCAGCCGCGAGTGGTCATCCAGCCGCGCCGCCGCCACGAAGTCGAGCTTCGGATCGATCGCCCACTCCCACTGCAGGTAGCCCCCGATCTCGGTGAGGTCGTCGTCGGGGTCGTTCTTCCCGTTGATCGTACCGTCGGTGTCGGGCAGCGTACGCAGCAGGTCGGCGCCGTAGATGAAGCGGTGCGTCTCGCCCAGCCGCGCCGCGTGCTGGAGCTGCCCGACGAAGATCTCCGATCTGTCGATCAGCGGGCGGCCGGAGCGCAGCAGATAGGTCTCGTCGTTGCTGCTCTTGTTCCAGAAGAACTGTGCGAAGAGGTCCCGGTGGTTGAGGCGCGCCTGCAGGTAGTTGTACGCCCAGTCCACGACCTGCGCCGCACCCAGACCGGTCAGGTCGACGCTGCTGATCGCCTGTGTCCGCCCACCCGACAGAATCACGTTCGTCTCGGGAGTGGGCCGCCAGTCGATGCGGCCGTCGAGCGTCCAGCGCTCGAGGTTGTCGTCCCGCCCGAGGCACTCGGTGCCGGCCGAGTTCGGCCGGCACACGTTGTTGACGCTGGTCTGAAGAAGTGCCTGGTCCTCCGGGTCCGTCAGATTGAGACCCTCCGAGAAGGCCAGGCAGTCCGGGTTAGTGAGATTGAAGCTGCTCTGGATGCACGAGAGCGCGTCTTCCCGCTCCGCGGCCTCCTCCGTGTCGATGAACGCGTACTCGGTTCCCTTGAAGTACTGCCCCGAGACCTTCACGCCGAAACGGTCGGACGGGGCGATCGCGATCCTGCCCTCGCCGTGGAACAGCCCCTCATCGCTGCCGGTGAAGGGAAGTCCGCCGGAGATCTTGGTCGCGTCACTCTCGCTCGACTGCTGCCGCAGCCCGCCCGCGATCGAGAAGCTCACGCCCGGATAGTCGATCGGCGACCGGGTGAGCATGTGGATGACGCCGTTCGCGGCGTTGGGACCGTAGAGCGCCGAGCCCGGCCCCAGCACGACCTCCACCTTGTCCAGATCCATGTTCGTCGTCGGGGTCAGGTGCGAGATGTTCGCGCGGAGCGAAGGCACTCGTGAGATCCGGTTGTCGGTCATGGTGAGCGAAGCGCCCGAGAAGATGTTGTTGAACCCCCGTACCACCACGTAGCTGCTCTGTACGCCCGTCTGGATAACGTCCACGCCTGCTTTGTTCTTGACGTGATCGATCGTGGTGGTCGAGGGCCGCTCCTGGATGTCCAGGGAGCTCACGACCTCCACGGCCGCGGGCGCATCGAGCACCTTCTCCTCGGTCTTCGATGTGGTCACCGTGATCGGGTTCAGGCTGTAGCTACCCTCGGTCATGGTGGCGGACGCGCTCGTCAGCTGCCCCGCGGTCACCGTCTGACCGGCAAGGGTCGCCGTGTTCCACCCCGGGGAGGTGAAGCGGATCGTGTACGTTCCCGCCGGGATCCCGCCGATCCGGAATGCGCCGCCCGGGCCCGATGTACCTCTCGCCACCACGATTCCGGAGCCATCCACCACCTCCACCAGGACGGCGGCCAGCCCGGCGGCGGTCGCGTCGTCGCGCACCGTGCCCGCGATACCGCCGACCTGTGCGGCACCGGGTCTCGGGAGCAGGAGGAGTAGCAGGAGCGGGAGAGCCGCAAGGGAGAGCCGAGCCGAACGCGAGCAGGTATTCATACCGCCTCCCGAGTGCCAGGCGTACATCGCCCTTGGTGGAAAAGGGATAGGATTGTCCAGAAAGTCGAAATTGTGTCTATCGAGCGCAAGTGCGCCGAGTTGGCAGACTTCCGAGGGCTGCCGAATCGTGGGGTTCCGCGTCGCGCGGTGGCCACGACACGTTCAGATGCACGAAGGCCCGGGCGGCGAGCCCGGGCCCTCTCGATCACTCGTGCGGTCCGGGCCTCGCGAGCCCGGTCGGCGGTGCTTCAGCCAGCGGCGGCGGCGCGCGCCTCGCGCTCGTGGAGAGCATCGATCATCCGCTGTGCGCTCTCCTCCATGTCGATCACCAGGCGGTCGATCCGCGTGACGAAGTAGTTGTGCATGATGTTGATCGGGATCGCGATCGTGAGGCCGGTGGCGGTCGTGATGAGGGCCACCTTGATCCCTCCGGCCACGAGCGTCGCTTCGACCTCGCCCGCGATCTCGATCGCCTGGAACGCCATGATCATCCCGATCACGGTCCCGAGGAAGCCGAGGAGCGGAGCCACGTTCGCGAGGGTCGCAAGCCACACCAGACCCCTCTCGAGACCGGCCACCTGGATGGCGCCCGCGTTCTCGATCGCCTGCATGACGCGCTCGGTGCCCTCCTCGTGGCGGCGTAAGCCGGCCTTGAGGATCTCCGCGGCGGGGGCTTTCGAGTCCTCGCATCTCGCGAGCGCTTCATCGAGCCGACCCTGTGCGATCATCTCGTCCACGTCGCCGAGGAGCTTCCGGGTCCTGGCCGCCTTGGACTGGAGGTCGATGAACTTCCAGATGATGATGAGGATGCCGATGGCCAGAGCGAGGCCTAGCGGCCACATCATGAACCCACCCGCCTCCCAGATCTCACCCAGGTTGAGTTCTTGACCCTCGCCGAGTCGCGGCGATGCTTCCTGAATCGCCCAGAGTGTCGCAGCGAACAATGGTCTCTCCAACGGTAAAGTTAATCCATCGCCGGGTGCTGCCAGCGGCGCCTGAAGGCAGGCCGGATCAAGCTAGGTGGGGGCTCAGGGTGCGTCAAGACAGAAGTTTTCCGGTCTTCACGGAGCGGGTTTACCGCCGACTCGCGGCAACTTCGGCACGGCCCGAAGCAGGCGTCGCGTATACGGGTCGCGTGGCCGGCTGAACAGCTCCGTGCTCGGTCCGCGCTCGATGATCTTTCCCTCTTGCATGACGAGGACCCGGTCGCAGACCTGACGGACCACGGCCAGGTCGTGCGAGATGAACAGATACGTGAGTCCCAGCGCGCGCCGGAGCTCGACCATCAGCTGGAGCACCTTCGCTTGCACGGACACGTCCAGGGCGGACACCGGCTCATCGGCGATGATCACCCGCGGGCCCAGACACAGGGCGCGCGCGATCCCGATCCGTTGGCGTTGCCCGCCGGAGAACTCGTGTGGATACCGGCGTTCGGAGCCGGGGTCGATTCCCACCTGCTCGAGGAGCTCGGCGACACGCCGCTCCGCGGCTTCGCCGCGAGCCAATTCGTGCACACCGAGTATCTCCCGCAGGGCGCCGCCGACGGTGATACGGGGGTTCAGCGAGGCGAACGGATCCTGGAACACGACCTGAACCGCTCGCCGGAAGCGCAGACGATCTTCGGAGGCTTGCTTCGACAGCTCTCGACCCTCGAACAGGACCTCCCCGTCATCGGGATCCTCCAGACCCAACAGGAGCCTTCCCAGCGTGCTCTTTCCGCTTCCCGACTCGCCCACCAGGCCGACCGCCTCCCCGGGACGCAGTCCCAGCGACGCCTTCTCCACGGCCACCACGGACGTACCGCTCCTTCCCATGGACCGGCGGACGGGGTACCGGCGGCTGACTTCGCGCGCCTCGAGGATCATGGCGTCCTCTCCCGCCTCTCCCGTCGTCACGCCTTCACGTCCACGCTCGGGCTCGGATCTCATTCTTCTCGACCCGGGTCGGCCGAGGCCGGAGCGAAGCCGGCTCCGATACGATTATCCGGTTCCTCGGCGAGCCAGCAGCGGGCCCGGGCCGCGCCCGCATCCAGCAGTGGAGGCAGTCTCTCCTCACACCGCTCCCACGCCCACGGGCAGCGGGGGTGGAACCGGCACCCGGGCGGCCACCGCGTCGCGTGAGGGACGCGTCCGGGTATCACCACCAGTCTCTCCGCCCGAGCATCGATCGACGGCACGGCTCGAAGGAGACCCTCCGTGTAAGGGTGAGTGGGCCTTCGAAACAGGTCGGGAGTCGCCGCTTCCTCTACGATCTGCCCGGCGTACATGACGGCCACGCGATCCGCCACCTGCGAGACGACGGCCAGGTCGTGCGAGATCAGCAGGAGCGCCATCCCGCTCTCTCGCCGAAACGAGTCCAGCAGTTCCAGGATCTGGGCCTGGATCGTGACATCCAGGGCGGTGGTCGGCTCGTCGGCGATGAGCAGCGACGGGCCGCAGGCTATCGCCATCGCGACCATGACGCGCTGACGCATCCCGCCCGACAACTCGTGCGGGTAGGCGCGCCGGGCTCGCTCGGGGTCCGGTAGACCGACTCGCTCGAGGAGGTGCAGCACCTCGGCGCGCAGATCGGCCCGGGTGGCGCGCCGGTGCGTACGGACCGCCTCGGCGATCTGATGGCCGACGCGGTACACCGGGTTCAGGGACGTCATCGGCTCCTGGAAGATCATCGCGATCTCGGCCCCGCGGACCCGTCGCAGCCTGGCGCCGGGCGCACCCAGCAGCTCCTCTCCCCGCAGACGAACGCTCGAGCCCGTGAGGGTACGGGAAGGCGGGGATGGAACGAGGCCGAGGATCGAGAGGGCGGTGATCGACTTCCCACACCCCGATTCGCCCACCAGCCCGAGGGTCTCACCCGGTCGGATGTCCAGCGAGACTCCATCCACGGCACGGGACTCGCCCTCATCGGTGTCGAAGTACACCCGCAGGTCTTCGACCTGCAGCACGGGCTCGCTCACGAGTCCGTCCCCACGATGGTCCTCGGGTCGAGCGCGTCCCGCAGGCCGTCACCGATCAGGTTGAAGCTCATCACGGTGAGCACGATCGCGAGCCCCGGGAACAGGGTGATCCACCACGCGTCCAGCATCACGTCACGGCCGGCCGCCACCATGCCGCCCCAGCTCGGCGCGGGTGGCGGCACCCCGAGCCCCAGGAAGCTGAGCGCGGCTTCGGCCAGGATCGTGTTCCCGATCCCGAGCGTGGCCGCGACGATGATCGGGCTCACGACATTCGGCAGGATGTGCCGGAACAGGATGCGCGACCGAGCGAACCCCAGGGCTCGTGCGGCCAACACGTATTCTCGCTCGCGTACCGAGAGCACCTCGCCACGCACGACCCGCGAAGTGCCCATCCACCCCGTCAGCCCCAGCACGATCGTGATGATGAGGATGGACGGCTCGATCAGAGCCACCACGGTGATCAGCAGAACAAGCCGGGGGAAGCTCAACAGCATGTCCACGACCCGCATCGATGTGGAGTCCACCCACCCACGCGCGTATCCCGCTACGGCGCCGACCGCGGTGCCGAGCGTGATCGCGAGCGTCACCGCCAGAAACCCGATGAGGAGGCTGATCCGGCCGCCGTACAGGACGCGGCTGAAGACGTCGCGACCGAAGCGGTCGGTGCCCATCGGGTGCGTCGGCGTCGGTCCATGGAACCGCGTCGCCACGATGTCCGCACCCTGCTGCGCGGGATCGAATGGCGCGAGATATGGCGTGAGTAGCGCCGTACCGGCGAGCAGCGCGACCAACGCCAGCCCGACGATCGCGGGCCGGTGGCGACGGAAGGCGCGCCACGCGAGCCACCATTGTGTCTGGGGAGCGGCGGCGGCGCGGGCGGCGCGGGGTTGACCGAGCCGCCATGCGGTGACCAGCCCGCCCGCGAGCGTCAAGAGCGCGAGCCACTCGTCGACCGCACCACCACCGAGCGTGGCGATGATGCGATCCCACCGGGCGACGGCCAACCCCAGCAACCACACCCAGACGCCGAGCGCGAGTATTCCACGCCCCGTGTCCCGGGACACCAATCGCGCCCCGGGTAGGATCAGGTCCGGCCACCGCCGGGCGCTCATCGGGTACCCGGCCCGCGTCTACTCATAGCGGATGCGCGGATCCACGACCGCGTACAGCAGATCGGCCACGAGGTTGCCCGCGATCACGAGCGCCGCGAACAGGAAGCTCCCCGCCAGCACGACCGGATAGTCGCGCGCCAGGATGGCGTCGTGCATCAGGCGACCCATACCGGGCCACGAGAACACCACCTCGATCACGACCGCGCCACCGAACAGGATCGGGAGGAAGAGCCCCAGCAGGCTCACGACGGGGATCATCGCGTTTCTAAGCGCGTGCACGAGCACGACGCGTCTCTCGGTCAGACCTTTCGCGCGCGCGGTCCGGATATAGTCCTGACCGATCACTTCCAGCATCGAGCCGCGCATGTAGCGGGCGACCGCCGCGGCCGATGCGACCCCCAGCGCGATCGTCGGAAGGACGAGGTGTCGGCCCCGATCCGCGAGCCGGCCCCACAACCCCATCGCATCGTAGTCCAGGCTCTGCATGCCCGAGATCGGGAGCCTGGCTCCGTCCGGCACCGCATTCGACGAGACGATCAGGATCAGCATCAACCCGAGCCAGAAGCCGGGCATCGAGTAGATGAACAGCGCCAGGAAGGTGAGCGAGTGATCCAGGACCGAGTACTGGCGGATCGCCTGCACGATCCCCACGGCGCAGCCGATGATGAAGATCAGTCCGAGCGACACACCGCCGAGCAGCAGCGTGTTCGGGAGCGCGTCCGCGAGCACGGCCGTCACGGGTCTGAATTGACTGAAGCTGTACCCGAAGTCCCCGCTCAGAAAGCTGCCGAGCCAGCGCACGTATTGCTCGTAGAGCGGCCGATCCAGCCCGAAGTTGCGACGCATCTGCTCGATCACTTCGGGGCTGACGTTGGGGTTGAAGAACGCGGTGGTCGGATCTCCAGGCGCGAGATGGAGGAGGAGGAAGAGGAGGGTCAGGATCCCCCATAGCAGGGGGATCGCGCCCATCAGCCGGCGGATGAGGTATCGGAGCAGCGGACCCCCTTTTCCTGCCGTCGGTCGTCCGGCCTGTCGAGCCGCTGGCGGGTCAGACCGCTACGGAGACCCGTTGGCGGCACGGTAATCCGGGTGGACCCACCAATCCCGTACGCTCGTGAACTCGCCGCGCGCGTCCAACACGAGACCCTGGAGCTCGCGCCGCACCCCCACCGCGTCGGTGGTGAAATACAGGAAGGTGAACGGCTGATCCCCCTGAACGATGCGATTGTACTTTCGGTACAGCCGCAATCGGGTCGGTCGGTCCCGTACCATCGGGATCGAGTCCAACACGGGATCGAGCTCCCGGTTGCAATAGCTCGCGAACTGGAAGATCTCGCCCAGGTGGCTGCAGGCGAACAACGGACGGTCATCCACCTCGAAGTCCGGGTCCCAGGCCAGCACGACGGCGTCGAATCGTCTCTCCGGGCTCGTGAGGGCTGCCGCGAGCGCACCGGACTCCCGCGTCGACGGGGTCGCCTCCACCCCGATCGCCCGCAGTTGACTCTGGACGATCACCGAGATGTCCTGGTTTACCTGACGATCGTTCGTCGAGAGCTCGAAGCTCAACTCGTTTCCGGCCCGGTCGCGCACCCCATCCCCGTCCGAGTCCGTCCAGCCCAACGAGTCCAGGAGGGCGGCTGCCCCCTCAGGGTCGTAGGCGAGAGGGGCGAGCTCGGCCTCGTACGCCCAGTGCCATGGCCCGATCGGGCCGTTGGCGACGCGTCCCAGACCGTTTCGCACCGCACCCACGAGCGAGGGGCGATCGATCGCCATCGTGAGCGCGCGACGCACGGCCGCGTCCCGGAAGACCGGCCGCTGTCCGTTCCACACAATGAACGTGTAAGACCGGATGGGGAACGTCAGTACCGCCAGATCCGGATCCGCCTCGATGCGCTCGATTTGCGACGGCGGCAGGTCGCGCAGCATGTGGACGGATCCCGTCCGCAGCTCGGCGAACAGCGTCGCCTCGTCCGGCACCGCCTTGTAGACGAGCCGGTCCAGGTAGGGTCGCCCCCCCAGCCCGTTCGGGAAGCCCTCGTTCGCCTCGAACACCCAGCGGTCACCGGGAAGCCGCTCCACGAAGCGGAAGGGCCCGTTCCCGACGGGAGCCTCGGTGCCGAACGGATCGCGCCCGAGTTCCTCCGGCCCGACATCACCCAGAAGGTGCGCGGGCATGATCGGCAGCTGTGTCCACCCGTACAGGAAACCGGCGTGCGGTCGCAGCACGAAACGAATCGTGTACGGGTCGAGAACCTCGGCCCCCTCCCATTGATCGAACCACTCTCTGTTCGGAAATGCGGTGCGGGGCTCTTTGAGTCGCTCGAACGTGAAGGCCACGTCGCGTGCGGTCGTTGACACGCCATCGTGCCACCGTACGTCGCGCCGGAGGTGGAAGACGACCTGGGTGCTGTCCTGATTGAGCTCCCAGGACTCGGCGAGATAGGGCTCCGCCTGCATGGTGGAGTCGTGACGCAGAAGCGTCATGAGAAGGACGTGCTTCTGAAGCTCCGCCGCCAGATGCCCCGTAGTGGCGGCGGGATTCACAGTCGCTACATCGGCCGCCCCACCCACGACGGCCGTGCCACCGAATCGCTCCGATTCGGCCACCGGCGGCAACGCCGGAATCTCCTCGAGTGACTCCGTGCGATCGCCACACCCCCAGCCCGACAGGGCTAGCGACACACAGAGCGTGCGGGAAAGTAGCGCCGCCCACGCGTTCCTCATCGTCCTCCTCCTCCCAACCCCCGCGGGGTCGAAACGACACCCTCACGACGACTTACAATACGCCCTCCGGGGCGCGGCGCACATATGCCCCCGGGTCCCCGGGGGGGCGCCGGTCGTGCCGGTCTCCCGGCTACCGGCTCACGGAGGCGAGACCCAGCGCCAGCGCGGGAGCGTCATCAGCTCGCCACGTGCATCCATCTCGACTCCCTGCAACTCGCTCCGCACGCCCGCGAGCTCATCGTTCCAGAACAGCAACGTGATCGGTTGGTCCGCCTGCACGATCTCGGCGAAGCGGCGCCAGATGCCGGTGGCCTCGGCGGCGTCCAGCGTGCGCGCCCCCAGATCCATCAGGCTGTCCGCCTCGGGGTTCGAGTACGAGCTTCGGTTCGCGCTCCCCTCGATGGCGACCTGGCTCGAGTGGAACAGGGGTCGCGGGTCGACCCGGAAGTTGTCGAGGACCCAGTTGGTGAGCACGGCGTCGAAGTCGCGCGATCGGTGTAGCCCGAGGACGGTTTGCCACTCCAGCAGGCGGGCCTCGACCTCGATACCCACTCTGGCGAGCTGGGCCTGCACCACCTGCACGAGATCCGCGAACACCGGGTTTCGCTGGCTCGCCAACAACTGAAAGCGCAGCGGACGGCCGTCGCGCTCACGCACGCCATCCCCGTCCACGTCACGCCAGCCGAGGCCCTCCAGTATGGCCGCCGCGGAGTCGGGCGCGTATGGGAGCGGCGACAGGGAAGGCGCGTACGGGTGCCACGGGGGAATCACGCTGCTCGCAGGCTGTCCCAGCCCACGCAGGATCGCATCGAGCAACTCCTCGCGATCGATCGCCAACGCGAGCGCGCGACGTGCCCCGGACTCGCGAAACGGATCCCGGCGTGTGTTCCACCCGATGTAGGTGAACTGACGCCACGGGAAGGAGAGTAGCTCGACGCCGGGTGCGTCGCGGACCCGCTCGGCGTCCTGTGGAGCCAGGGGCCCGTCGACGTGGATATCGCCTCGCAGAAGCTCCGCCAGCCGCGTGGTCCGCTCGGGCAGGAAGCGATATACGACCCGTCCGATCTCGGCGGCGCCACCGAGGGCCGCGGGGAAGGCGGGCTCGCGCTCCAACTCGAGCGCCTGGCCGACCTCCCAGCGTACGAACCGATACGGACCGCTTCCGAGCGGTGCCCGGCCGAACGGGTCGCGCGCGAGATCCTCGGGGGAGACCTCTTCGAGCAGGTGCTTCGGCACCGGAGGCCAGAAGAAATCCTCCAGCGGCTCAGCGTGCGGGGCCGTGAAGGTGAAGCGGATCCGATACGGGTCTAGGACCGCCGCCGTCTGGACGTTCGACAGGTACGCCGCTCCGAGCGGCGAGGCCACGGCCGGGTTCTTGGCCAGATCGAAGGTGAACTTCACGTCCTCGGCCGTGACCGGCTCGCCATCGTGCCAGGTCACGTCGCTGCGAAGCTGGAACGTGATTCCCGTATCGGATAGCGTCCACGCTTCCGCCAGCCACGGCTGCACGTTGAACGACGCGTCGTAGGTCACGAGGGGCGTGAACAGGAGAGAGTAAATGAGGTCGTTCGCGTTCTGGTCCGTGCTCACGACCGGATTCAGGGTCTGGAGCTCGGCCGCGTACCCCAACACGAGAGCAGCCGGCCGCCTCGCACCCGTCTCCCGCGAATCGCCACAGGCCCAGCACGCGAACAACACCCACAGGAGCATGCCTGCGCGCCGTGCGGTGCGCGGGGATGTCGACCGCCTGACGGGCTCCCGCCTCGATGAGCTCTCGTTCACAGGCCGAACGTACCGACCCCCGATCGCGAGTGAAAGCAACGGGCGGGAACGGAGAGCGAGTCGCGTCGCGTATTCCCTGGCGCGCGCTAGCGGTGCCAGGTCCACGCGCCGCTCCGGTACTTCTTCTCGAGCTCCCGAGCTTCCATCTCCAGCGCGGGGTCGAGGCTCGCCGGCTCCGGCTTGCACCCGAACTCGGTTCCGAACGCGTCGCTGAGGGTTTGAATCAGGAGCGTGGGCTCGGGCATCTCTCGCACCAGCTCCGAGAGGCCGATCGCCGCACTCTCGGTCCGATCGCCCCTTTGCGCATCCAGGTTCCCCCACGCTTGCTCGTTCACCAAAAGGATCGACCCGTGCTGGAGGAGCACGCCCCGGTGCCTCCATTGGGCGCTCCCGACGAGCTTGCGGCCGCCGGCCGTTACCTCGCCCTGTGCCGGTTCCTGAAAGCACGGCCGAGATCCGAGTGGGCCGGGAGCTGGATCGGGGCCCGGGGCAGGGTCAAGGCCGAGGGTGGGATCGAGTGAGGCGCCGAGTCGGGTCAATCCGCCGTGGAGGGCGGCGTTGATGCGCCGATACGTGCGACGCGGCCCGCCCCACAGCCGATCGGGAGCCGTCACGCTGTAGGTGAGCTCCCGACTGTGGTACACGGAGCGTCCACCGGTCGGACGCCGCACGACGTCTTCGCCGGGACAAAGCTCGTCCCGAGAGCGCTCCTGGATCCACTCGGGCGTCGTCTGGTTACGACCGAGCGACAGACAGCCCGGCTCCCACGTGTAGAATCTGAGCGTCGCGGCGCCGGTCCGCGCGAGACCCATCAATGCCTCGTCCACCGCCATGTTCCGGGCTCCCGCCCCGGGTCCGTCGATGCGAAGCAGGAAGCGCGTGGGGACCGCGGCAGGATGGGGGTGTGTGGGGTGCGAGGGTCGACCGCCGGTCCCGGCTAGTCGCCGTCCGGGAAGCTCCATCGCACATCCAGGTGGCGGCCGGCGCCTCCTTCATCGAGGCGGCGTACGGGGGTCTCGTGCGGCGCTTCGGTCACCAGCTCCGGACTCTCGGCCGCCTCGCGCGCGATCGCCAGCATCGCGTCCGCGAATCGGTCCAGTTCGTCCTTCGTCTCGGTCTCCGTCGGCTCCGTCATCAAGGCCTCGGAGACGGTGAGCGGGAAATAGACCGTTGGGGCGTGGAATCCGTAGTCGAGGAGCCGCTTGGCGACGTCCAGCGTCTTGACCCCGTATTCCTTCTTCAGCCGATCGCCCGTGTACACCGACTCGTGCATCCCGCGCCCGTAGGGCAGGGGGTACGTGTCGGCCAGCCGCGCGCTCAGGTACGCGTTGTTGAGCACGGCCGCGTCGGCCGTGGCGCGGATCCCCTCTACGCCCAGCATCCTGATGTAGGTGTACGCGCGCACGAGCACGCCGAAGTTCCCGTTGAACCCGTGCACCTTTCCGATCGATTCCGGTGCGTCCCAATCCCACACGAACCGGTCCTCGAGACGCACGACCCGAGGAATCGGGAGGAACTTCGTGAGATGGTCCTTGACCGCGACCGGCCCCGAGCCCGGCCCGCCCCCGCCGTGTGGCGTGCTGAACGTCTTGTGCAGGTTGAAGTGCACGATGTCGTAGCCGGTGTCGCCGGGGCGGGTGACGCCCATCATGGCGTTCAGGTTGGCACCGTCCATGTACATCAGCCCGCCCGCCTCGTGCACGCGCCGGCTGATCTCAGCCACTTCCGACTCGAAACGGCCCAACGTGTTCGGGTTGGTGAGCATCATGCCGGCCGTGTCGTCCGACAGCGCGGCCGAGAGCGAGTCCAGATCTGTGCGCCCTGCGTCGTCGGAAGCGATCTCGACGACCTGGAATCCCCCCAGCGCGCAGGTGGCCGGGTTCGTGCCGTGCGCCGAGTCCGGAACCAGCACCTTGCGGCGCCCGGGCTCGCCGTTGGCGTGGTGATACGCGCGCATGAGCATGACCCCGGTCATTTCGCCCTGTGCCCCGGCCGCCGGCTGGAGTGTCACAGCATCCATCCCGGCGATCTCGCGCAGCATCTCCCCGAGCTCGAACATGAGGCGCAGAGCCCCCTGGGTGGCCTCGGAGGGCGTGAGGGGGTGAAGGCCGGAGAAGCCGGGCAAGCGCGCCGTCGCCTCGTTGACCTTCGGGTTGTACTTCATGGTGCACGACCCGAGCGGGTAGAGCGCGCGGTCCACGTGGTGGTTCTTCAGCGAGAGCTCCGTGTAGTGACGCACCACGTCATGTTCGGGGAGCTCGGGCAGCCGCAGCGGTGCGGAGCGGAGCAGCTCGACGGGGAGCAGCTCTTCGAGCGACCGCGTCGGGACATCCGTCTTCGGGACCGATGTGCCTCGCCGTCCGGGCCGGGATTTCTCGAAAACGGTGGGCGTTTCCTCGCCCTTGTACGGGAACCTGCTCATGACCCAGCTTCCGGCTCTCGGGGAATCCGGCGGCTCAAAACTCGTACGCTCCACCCGGGGCCAACGGAACGACCTCGGCAACCGATCCCACCCGAGCGCGGAACGCCTCCGGATCCTGTTCGATCACGTCGAAGGTGTCGTAATGAACCGGGATGACGATCTCCGGACGGATCATCTCGGCTGCCCGCGCCGCGTCTTCGGGGCCCATCGTGAAGTTGTCGCCAATCGGGAGCAGAGCGACGTCCACCTCGCCGGCGAGTAGCTGCATGTCCATCGTCAGCGCCGTATCGCCCGCGTGGTAGATGCGTTTCCCGTCCACGGACAGGAGGATGCCCGCGGGGAACGTCGTGTACCCCTCCGCTCCCTCGGCGTCGATCTTCCCGCCGTGCAGCGCGGCGGTCAGCTTCACGCGCCCGAACGGAAACTCGAACCCTCCCCCTATATGGAGCGGGTGGGCGTTCTTCACGCCACGCACCGCCTGCGCGTAGCTCACGATCTCGAAGGTCGATATCAGCGTTGCGTCGGTCGCCGACAGGAGATCCCAGGCGTCCGCGACGTGATCGAAGTGCCCGTGAGTCAGCAGCAGATAGTCGAGCCGGTCGTGGAAGTGCTCCGGTCCGACATCGGCTTTCGGGTTCTCTGTCAGGAAGGGGTCGATCAACAGCCGTGTACCATCGGCGGCCGTGATCTCCGTGCATGCGTGTCCGTGAAAGACCAGTCTACCCATGTCTCATATCCTCCGGTTAGCCTCCCGATGCTACGGAGAGGAAGGCCACCAGGCGGTCGATGTCGTCCTTACGGTGCTTCTCCGTGAAGGCGAGGAGGAGCCCGTCCTCCACGCCCAATCCGGGCATCCTCGACAGGTAGACCCCCGCAAGGAGTCCTTCGTTCAATCCGTCCCGGACCACGTCCTGACCCGGCCGTCCGGTCTTGATCGCGAACTCCCGGAAGAAGGGAGCCTCGGGGAATACCGGCTCGAGGCCGGCCTCTGTGAGTGCGGTCTGCGCGTAGTGGGCGTTCTGCACCGACGCGAGCGCTACCTCGCGTAACCCCTCACGTCCCACGAGCGCGAGGTGGATCGTCGCGGCCAAGGCGTTGAGCCCCTGGTTCGTGCAAATGTTGCTCGTCGCTTTCTCGCGGCGGATCTGCTGCTCGCGGGTCTGCAACGTCAGCACGTAGCCGCGCCGGCCCTCGACGTCGGTCGTCGCCCCCACGATCCGCCCCGGCATCTTCCGGATCAACTTCTGGGTGGCGGCGAACAGCCCGACGACCGGCCCACCGAAATTGGGCGTGTTTCCGAACGCCTGCCCTTCGGCCGCCACCAGGTCGGCTCCGCACTCCCCAGGCGTCTTCAATAGGGCGAGGCTGAGAGGATCGGCCACCACGACGATCACCAGGGCGCCGTGCTCGTGCGCCGCCGCAGCGAGCGGCTCGACCTCCTCGATCACGCCGTAGAAGTTCGGATTCTGGATGATCAGAGCGGCTGTCTGGTCGTCGAGCGCCTCGGTCACGGCGGCCGCGTCGACTCGACCGCCGGAGCCGATCGGTACCCGTGAGACGTCGATTTCCTTGCCGGCCAGGTACGTGCGCAACACCCGCCGGTAGTGCTTGTGCAGCCCCCCTGCGACTACCACGCGGTTCCGGCGAGTTGCAGACAGCGCCACGAGTATCGCTTCGGCCGCCGCGGAGGCACCGTCGTACATGGACGCGTTCGCCACGTCCATCCCGGTGAGCTCGCACACCATGGTCTGGAACTCGTAGATCGACTGGAGCGTCCCCTGCGATACCTCGGGCTGGTAGGGCGTGTAGGCGGTGTAGAACTCGCTCCTGCGGATCAGGTGGTCGACCGCCACCGGGATGTGGTGGTCATAAATTCCGGCGCCGGCGAAGCTCAGCAGGGGGAGATTCTCGGAGGCGTACGAGTCGAGGAGACGGACCGCCTCCCATTCCGATAGCGCCGCCGGCAGGTCCAGCGGCTGGTTCAGGCGGATTCCCTCCGGGATGTCCGAATACAACTCGTCCACGCTCGAAACGCCCGCGGCGGCGAGCATTTCGGCGCGATCGGCGTCGCTGTGAGGAACAAACGACATGTGGTTTCTCTGGCAGGTCGTCTCCGGCCTGCCTTTGCAGATCGTCTCCGACCTGCTCTAAGGAGCCCGGGGGCTACGCTACCGCTGGCAGCGAAGCCGAGGAAGGCGGTGCGAGCTGGCGTCCACGTCGAACGCGATACCCCGGCGCGCTTGGCTCAGGCTTCCTCGTCCCCGATGTGTTTCCCGTAATCTTCGGCCGAGAGGAGCTCATCCAGTTGTGTGGCATCGTCCACGCGTAGCCGGATCATCCACCCCTCGCCGTACGGATCCGCATTGACCAGGGCCGGATCGTCCTCGAGCGCGCCGTTGACTTCGACGATCTCGCCGGCCAGAGGGCTGTAGAGCTCCGATACGGCCTTTACGGCCTCGATCGTTCCGAACGAGTCCATGCGGGCGTACCGGTCACCCGGTGGCGGGAGCTCGACGTACACGACATCGCCGAGCTCTCCCTGCGCGTAGTCGGTGATTCCGACGAGCACGACACCCTCTTCGTCGGTCTCGCGAACGTACTCGTGCTCCTCGGTATACTTCAGGCTACTCGGGATTTCTGACATCGTCGCCTCGTTCTCTTACCGACCCGCTTTCCGTCAGTTAGGAGTACCGGGGGGGTGAGAATACCCGAGCCGTGCGCCGAGCGTCAAGGAGCACCGCACGGACGGTGTCGCGTGCGCGACTGACGTGCGACGCGGGACGCTTCGAGGACCGTTCCCGGACCGCTATCGACGACTTCCCCAGCTCACCTATCGGTGTCCGGGTCGGGAGCCTGAAGCCGAGCGCGGGCCCTCCGTTCGCCCCTGAGTCGCTTGCGTGCCTGCCGGTCGCTCTCACCGGAAAGACGCTCCTTGATGTCCACACCGGCCATCATCGCGAAGCCGTTCACCTTGATGACCGGCGCTTCGGGATTCGGTGGCCGGCTCGGCTCCTCGACCCCGAATCCACCCATGATCGCCACTCCGTTGGACTCGACCCGCACCCCGGGCGGGACGATGATGTCGACACCACCCATCAGCGAGATGACGGTCACCTGCGTGACGGGTGCGCCGAACTCGGCGTCCCGGAAGTCGAGCTCCGCGCCACCCATGATCGCCAGCACGGTCATCTGCCTGGGTGGCGTCCACCTACCCTTCCGCTCCACACCACCCATGACCGCCACGAGGAAGTCCCGCTCGCTGACGGGCCGTGTCGGGTCTACGACGACCTGCGTCCCGAGCGTCTCGGGCTCGGGCTTCGCCGGTGCCGGGCTCGGGTCCACGAGCGCGGGGAGATCGGACTCCAGCGCCACGAGCTCCGCCTGCTCTCGCGCGGCATAGGCGATGTCCAGACGGTGCTCGAACTCATCCACGCCGAGGTGGTCGCGCGCGAAATGCGTGCACAGCCGCTTCACGGCGCGCTCCCGCTCCTGAGGCGCGATCGGGTGGGCCGGGAGGTGTTCGTCGGTCATCGATTCTGATTCTCTGCAAGCTCCCTCGACCGGGCAAGCCGGGATCCGCCTCGGTCCTGGAGCTTTGCCTCGGTCCGTTCGCAGCTTGCCCGGGATACGACCGCGCTTCAAAATACGTGTAGCAGTGTTGGCGCCCTAACGTGGACTCTTTGAAAGGAGGTGATCCAGTGTCTGATGGGAGTAGACCGGGTCTAACTCGACATGGGCAAGCGATCGCCTCAGCGCAGGAGTAGCACACTACTCGGGAACGGTTGCGTTGAGTTGAGCACACGCTGACCTGATCAGGAGCGATCCCCAGCTGGGCATCGAGTCGAGTTAGGTCCGAACTGAACCCGACGGCCGCAGGCGCCAACCAAGCCTGCGGCCGTCTTGTTTTCAGAGCTTCGAACGCCGCGGGGATACCGGGGGAGGGTCCGGGGTTCATGCCTCGTTTCAGCAAATACAGCGGCGCGGGGAACGACTTCGTGCTGATCCGGGCCGAAGAGATGGGCCTGGCCGATGTCACCGGGCTGGCTCGGAGGATTTGTCCCCGCGACACGGGCGTCGGCGTCGACGGCTTGATCCTGATCCGCAGCCTGTCCGACGACCACGTCCGACTGCGCTTCTTCAACCCGGACGGCTCCGAGTTCGGTACGTGTGGGAATGGAACTCGTTGCGCCGCCCGGTACGCCGTGGAGCGGGGCCTGGTGCCCGAGCCCGCCCTGACCCTGGTGACGGACGACGGCGAGATCGAGGCCCTTGTCGACCCGGCGGGTGTCGCTCTCGATTTCCGCATCGAAGCCGTCCTCGAGCGAGAGATCGAGGTGGAGGTCGATGGCGCCCGTCGGAAGGGGTGGGTGGTGCAGATCGGCACACCGCACCTGGTCGTCTTGCTCGAGACCGTCGACGTCGCCGATTTCGACGGGGTGTGCCGTCCGATCCGGGCGCACGCGGAGCTGGGCGCCAACGGGGCCAACGTGGATCTGGTCGAGCTCACCGGTGCCGATTCCGTCTTGATACGCACGTTCGAGCGTGGAGTCGAGGGGGAAACCCTGGCGTGTGGTAGCGGCGCCATGGCGACCGCCTTCGCGCTTCGCGCGGCTGGTCTCTCGAACCACCGGCTCGCCCTCGAGACAAGAAGCGGAGCCGGGCTCACCGTCGAGTTGCGTGATGCCGAGTCGGTCATTCGACTTTCCGGGCCGGCTCATCACGTGTTTGACGGCGTCTACCCCGATACCACGGGGTGACCGCGTCATCATCACCCTCCATACGACCGGGTCGAGCGGCTTCTCGCCTCCTCACCTGGTTCGAGAGCCGTGAGCGTGACGTGCCCTGGAGACAGGAACGGGACCCGTACCGGATCTGGGTCGCCGAGATCATGGCGCAGCAGACACGAATCGAGACGGTGCGCCCGTATTACGGTCGCTTTCTGGGCCGCTTCCCCGACGTGTTCGCGCTCGCCCGGGCCCCGTTGGACGATGTGCTCAAGTCGTGGGAAGGTCTCGGGTACTACGCCAGGGCGAGGAATCTTCACGCCGCGGCTCGGGAAGTGGCCGCGAGCTATGGGGGCGAGCTCCCCCCGGACGCGCAGCGGCTGCGCCGGCTTCCCGGGATCGGACCGTACACGGCCGGCGCGATCGCGAGCATGGCGTTCGGGCTCCCGGAACCCGCCGTCGACGGCAACGCCCGACGTGTTCTGTGTCGTCTGTTCGATCTTGACGCGCCCACGAGCGCGACCCTCGATGGTGCCGCCCGAGAGTTGCTCGCATCGTGCACCCGACCCGCGGAGCTCAACCAGGCCATCATGGATCTGGGTGGCGGGATCTGCGGGCCAAAGCGTCCCCGCTGTGGCGAGTGTCCGCTGGAGGACGATTGCCAGGCGCGGGAGCGTGGGACGGTGGCGGAGCGTCCCGCGCGGCGACCCCGGAGACCACTCCCCCATCAAGACGTCGCCGTGGGTGTGGTGTGGAAGGACGGCCGCCTCCTCATCGCTCGCCGACCCGAGGACGCACTCTTGGGTGGGCTGTGGGAATTCCCGGGCGGAAAGATCGAGCCGGGCGAGAGTCCTCCGGCCGCGGTGGAGCGCGAGTTGAAAGAGGAGCTGGAGGTCGAGGTGCATGTTCGCGACTTGATCGCGCGAGTCGAGCACGCGTACAGCCACTTCCGGGTCACCCTGCACGCGTATCACGCCGACTGGGTGTCGGGTGAGCCGAGACTGCGGGCGGCTACCGCCTGGTTATGGGTCGACCCGAGCCGGTTGACGGAGTTCGCGTTCCCAAGGGGAAGTCAGCGGATTATCGCGCGTGTCTCAGGTACCGCCGACATCGCGGGGTAGCGCCACACCCAGCTCTCTCACGTGCTCCAGGTGGGCGCGGATCGAGAGGTCCGCGGCCTCGGCCAGGCGTGGATCGGGCAAGTCTCCATACACCGCCGCGCGGATCTCGGCCACGGTGCGAGCCCCCCGCGAGGTGATCGCCTCGACGATCTCATGGTGCCGTTCCAGGCGATGATCCCTGTACTCCTCCAGCTTTTGCACCGCGTTCTCCACGGGCGGGCCGTGACCGGGACAAATCAGCTTCGGGGCAAGCTCGATGAGCCGGTTCAGGCTGGCCAGATAATCCCCGACCGAGCCGTCGGGGTGCGCGACCATGCTGCTTCCCTGACCCAGCACCAGGTCGCCCGTGAACAGCACCTCCGACGGGTGCCACAGGTAGCTCAGATGGTCACCGGAATGGCCGGGCGTGTGTAGCGCTTCGAGCGCCGTGCTCCCGGCATCCACCTGTACGACATCCCCATCGTTCAGAGCGCGGCCATCGAGTGCCAATCGATCGAGCGTGTCGGCGGAGGCGGCGAGCCGTGCACCCAGCCGTGCCGCCAACTCCATGGCTGCACCGGCGTGATCCGCGTGTGCATGCGTAAGACAGATCGCCACGAGCGAGCGACCCCCGACCGCCGATTGGAGAGCCTCGAGGTGTGCGTCGAGCCCGGGGCCCGGGTCGATCAGCGCGAGGTCGCTCTCTCCGACCAGATAGGAACACGTGCCATCGAGGGTGAGCGGCCCGGGGTTGTCGGCCCGTATCCGCTGGAGCGCCGGTCGGAGTCGAGCGGGTGCAGGCGAATTCATGGCGCCTCCTCATAGCCCGGATCTCCCGGCATCAGAGGAAGGAACCGGTCGCCGCGGACCTCCAGCTTGGCGAGGATAGGCTCGATCGGCCCCACCCGGAGGGACCCGAGCGCCGCTTCCAGCGTCTCGAAGCCGGCCAGGGTCTCGAGAGTTTTCCATGTCGGGTACAACATCGGGAGCTCACCCGTGCGAAGCCCCTCCAACGCCACCCGTGGAGAAAGCCATTCGTAGGCCGTGTGCTCATCGGTCAGCTCGGGCTCTGCGCCCGGATCGACCGCGAGAAAGAAGCGCGTGTCATAGCGCCGGGTCAGCTGCCGGGGGGTGATCCAGCGCGAGAAGTAGACCAGGTCGAGCTCACGAAAGGTGAGTCCCAGCTCGGTCACGATCTCGCTGAACTCGGCTTCGTTCGCGAGCAATCGGGCGCGGGCTCGAGCGAGTGCGGACCCCGTCTGCGGCGTACTCCCCGCGAGCCCGTCGGCCGGAAGCAGGCCGGTCTCCTCGAACAGCTCCCTGAGGGCGGCCACCAGTGCCGGGCGCTCGGTGAGCGTGTGGTCGGGGTGCAGAATCCCCTCCCAGGCGGCGTCTCCGTCAGCTTCATCGACCACACCACCGGGGAACACATAGGCGCCGGCCGCGAAGCGCGCGGTGTCGGGTCGCCGCAGGAGCAGCACTTCGAAAGCGCCGACCGCGCTGCCGGACTTCGGGCCGCGGGCCGCCTCACGCGCCAGTACGATCGTGGCCGCGGCGCGCGGGTCCACGGGCTGCTCGCCGGAAGATATGTGGCCGCGCGCGAACTCCTGCCGCTCGATCTCCTCGACGCGTTCGGTCGGACCGTTTCCGGTCATGCGGTGGGTCGGTCCGTCACCCGCGGGTGGTCCCCGCGTCCTGACGCGGTCACCGAAGGTCTTGGAGAAGAAGCCCGCCTGCCGTCATCCACACGAGTGCCGCCAGAGACACCATCAAGAGGAAGAGGAGCCCGAGCGGGACCATGACCACCGCTGCGGCTCGGCCTCCGGTCGTCCGGTGCGCAGCGCGGATCCCGATGATCTGCAGCACGACACCCCAAACGAAGCCGACGAGCCCGCCGATGTACGGGATGACCGCCAGGACGGTCGGCCCGGCACTGTAGCACAGCACGCGAAGCGTAGCACCGAGCCCCCGGCGTGTGGGGACGATCATGAGCACGAAAAGCTGCAGGATCAGGCTCCAGAGCAGAAGCCCCAGCAGTCCAGCGAACGGACTCAGAAAGAACTGTGTGAGCGCCGACGACCCCCGGAGCTCGTCCGTCGCCTCCTCGAACAACGAGACCGGCTCCAGGCCGACTGCTTGCCACCACAGCGTGAACAGCGCCGCGACGACGGTCAGAAGCAGAAAGTACAGGAGCGGTCGGAGGGCAGGGGCCTCGTACGGGACGCCGCGGAAGAATCGTGTGGGCTCGAGGACGCTGTGGAGCCACGTTCGCAAGAGGTTCTGCGGGAAGGGGACCCCGGTGTCCTCCCACGGCGGCTGGCGCTCGGCGCTCGCTCGGGGCGTCGCGCGCGCCGAGCTCTCGTCGTCGGCTCCGCGCAGCGGTGTGCTGCATAGGGGGCAACGCTCGAGGCCCGCGCTCTCGTACCCGCAATGGGGACAGGTCGTCATCACGAGGGTCCTTCGGGCAGCGGGTCGGAGCCTGCCCTCACGACCGAGAGCCGGATCAGTCCAGCAGCCGTAGCGGCATCACCAGGCACAGATAGTCCGGCTGCCCGCTGGCGGGCGAGAAGGTCGCAGCCCGCTCCGGCGCCTTGAACGTGATGCGAATGTCCTCGTCGGACAGGTAACGGAGGATCTCGAGCAGGTACGTCGCGTTGAACCCGATCTCGATCGCCTCCCCCCGATACTCCACCTGCAACTCATCCTCCGCCTCACCGAGGTCGGGCGTTTGCACCCGGAATTTCACGCCGCCTTCCTCGAAGCTGAGGCGAACCCGGTGCGTCTGATCGCTGGCCACCACCGCCATTCTTCGGATGGCCGCCTCGAACGCGGCGCGATTCGCGACCGCCTCCTTGTCGTTGTCCTTGGGGATGACCTGGTCGTAGTTCGGGTACGGCCCTTCGATAAGACGGGTGTACACTACGCGGTCCGCGGAACGGAAGGCGAGGTGGTTGTCGGAACGCGCCAGTTCCAGCTCATCCTTCGCATCGTACAGCCGCTCGACCTGGTTCAGCGCCTTCGGTGGGATGATCAAGTCGGCTTCCGGAGCACCGCTGCCTTCGAGCGCCTGGCGCATCTTCGCCAGCCGATGGCCGTTCGTGGCGACCATCACGCTCCCGTCGGGTCCGAGTTGCCACAACACACCGTTCAGGATCGGGCGGCTTTCCTCGGTAGAAACGGCAAAGCTCGTATGCGATATGAGCTGCTGCAGATCACCGGCGGTCATCTTCCACGCTTCGGTGAAATCGACCTCCGGGAAGGTCGGGAATTCGTCTTCTGCCAAACCGTACAGCTTGAAACGGCTGCGGCCGCAGGCGAGCTGGACCTGGGTGCCGTCCGTCTCGATGTGTACCGGAGCATCCTCCAGCTCGCGAGCGATCTCGACGAGCTTCTTGGCAGGGACGGTCACGGCCCCTTCGGCTTCCACGTCCGCGGGCACCGATAACGATACGGAGATATCGAGGTCCGTACCGCTCAATTGCAGGCTCTCACCGCTTGCCCGCATGAGGATGTTGGAGAGAACTGGCAACGTCGTGCGAGTGGGAATGGCTGCGGCCACGGCTCCCAGGCCGCTCCGCAGGTTCTCGCGAGTGATGGCAAATTTCATCTGCACTCCGGTGTCGTCCTACCCGGCGCTCGGCCGAGCTTCCGGACGGGCTTCAGGGTTTTCAAGGTCCGTCCTCTAAAGCGCTGTATGATATACGTAAGATCGTCGTAGTAGTAGGGTGTGTGAAGATGTGGATACGCTCCGGATCCCCGCAGCACATGGAGGCGGAAGGGCGAATCCGCCTGTGGAAACGATCGGGATGGACGTCGAAGCTCCGGGGGATACGCGAGCGAGACCTGGCACGAGTCCAGAATACTCCACACCCTCCACGAGCTCTCAACAAGTTCCCCTGCGAGCACTTCAGCTCAGCGCTCGAAGAGCTCCTCCTGGAGACGGCGTACGCGAGACCGGAACGCCGCGTCGGCCGCCATGTCCGCTTCCACCTTGTTGACCGAGTGGATGACGGTGGAGTGATCTCGTCCACCGAACAGGCCGCCGATGTCGGAGTACGGCAGGTCCAGGTTCGTCTTGATCAGGTACATTGCGACCTGGCGCGGAACCGTCACGGTCCGATTCCGCCGCTTCGAAGTCAGCGCATCCACGGAGACACCCCAAACCTCGGCCGTCCGGTGCCGCACCTGCTCCGGTGAAGCGAGGACGATGGCCACTTCCTCTTCGCGGTCCGACCCTAGCGCGTCCCGCGCCATGTCGAGTGTTATGTCGCGCCGGGTCAGCGAGCTGAAGGCGAGCAGCTTGATGAGGGCGCCCTCGAGCTGTCGGACGGATGTCCGGCGATTACGGGCGACATATTCGATCACGTCATCGTCGATCTGGAGTCCATCCTCGGCCGCCTTCTTTCGCAGGATGGCTGCTCGCGTCTCGAGGTCGGGCGGCTGGATATCCGTGACTAGGCCCCACTCGAACCTGGAGACCAAACGCTCCTGAAGCCCGGGGATCTCGGGTGGGGGGCGGTCGCTGGTGATGACGATCTGCTTCTGAGCGTCATACAACGAGTTGAACGTGTGGAAGAACTCTTCCTGGGTCCCTTCCTTGTTCCCGATGAAGTGGACGTCGTCCACCAAAAGCACATCGATCCGGCGGTATCTCTCGCGGAAATGTGCCGTGCGCCCGCTCTGAATCGCCGCGATCATCTCGTTGGTGAATTGCTCGGAAGGGACGTAGGCGATCTCCTTCTCAGGGAGCCTCTCCCGTATCGAATGACCGATCGCGTGCATCAGGTGAGTCTTGCCGAGCCCGGTGCCACCCCAGATGAACAGCGGGTTGTACGCCGTCGCCGGGGCGCTGGCGACGCGCTGACAGGCGGCCGCCGCGAGCTGGTTGTTCCCGCCGATCACGAACCGGTCGAACTTGTATCGTTCGTTGAGGGCCGCAGCCGCCGCGGGGGGGCTGATCTCCATCTGCTCCGGGGCCGCCGCATCCGCTGGCGGCGCCGCTTCAGGCCCGATCTCGGGGAACTCGAGACGCTCGTCGGTGCCGTGGTGTTCGAACCGGAGTTGCAGCACTCGGCCGAGTTGGCGCTCGGAGAGGTCACGTAGCAGCTGACCGTACTTATCCTCGATCCACTCGACGGCGAACTTGGTTGGGGCCGCCACGACGAGCGTATCGTCCGACAGCGACACGGCCTCTGTCGAGGACAGCCACGTGCGGAACGTTTGCTCGGGAAGGACGCTCTTGGCGTCCGCCCGTATCCTGGTCCAGACTTCGCTCGCCGTCAGTTCCATCGGCCGAGGTTGAAACGGTGGAGATCGAGACGGGGGGAATGATCTTAGAGACCCTGTCTGGGGACTGTCAAACGGGGCGAGGGACGAGCCCGGTCAGATTGACACTCCGCGAGGTTCCGTCTACACTAGTTGGCTCGATTCGGACATGGGTCCGCGCGTGGATTGGCGTGACAAGGAAGCTCGATGGGCAAGCCCACATATCACAAGCCGACGAACCGGAAACGGGTCAAGGATCACGGATTCCGGGCCCGCATGAAGACCAAGGCGGGGCGGAAGGTCCTCTCGCGTCGTCGTCGTCGGGGACGTACCCGTCTGACGGTCAGTGACGATCTCCACCGCAAACGCCGGAGCCGCTGAAGAGCCGTCGTCGCGGCAGCCCGGGGAACGCCTCCCTCGCTCATCGCGCGTTCGCCGCACCCGTGACATCCGACGCGTTCTTCGCACCGGCCGGCGTCTCCAGGGCAACATCGTGGATTTGTACGCGGCAGCATCGGGGCGCGACGGCGCTCGCGTGGGCGTGATCGTGCCCCGCTTCGGCCGGTCGGCGGTGGCCCGCCAGCGAGTTCGACGGCGGCTGAGAGAAATCGCGCGACGAGAGTGGCTACCGCTCGCCCATCGAACCGGCACCAGCCTGGACCTCATCCTGAAGGCTCGACCGGCCGCCTACGAGAGCTCGTTCAAGCAGACTCGAGACACGCTTATCACTAGATTCGAATCACTATGCTCCGGAAATTGATCATCGGCTTGATCCGCGCTTACCAGGCGGGGATCTCACCGTTGTTGCCGGCGACGTGTCGGTTCACGCCGAGCTGCTCGGAATACGCTCGCGTGGCGGTGGAGCGCTTCGGCGCGGGACGCGGCAGCTGGTTGGCCGTGCGCAGGCTGCTTCGCTGCCACCCGTTCGGGGGAGCCGGACTGGATCCGGTTCCCGACTCCGTCGGCCGTGATGACTGCCACTGTGCCGGCGGCCGAGCGCTGAGAGGGGACGTCTGATGGAGCGGCGGCTCGTTCTGGCGGTCGTGCTGATGATCGCGATCATGGTCCTCAGCAACGTGCTCTTCCCCCCGCAGCGCCCACCGCCTATCGCGCCGGGTGACAGCGCCGTGGCACGCGTCGACTCGGGAGCGGCCGCAACGGAAGTCGAGTCGCTCCAGGGGCAGCTCGAGCGGCCGCTCGTCACCGACACGGTTGCCGATACCCCTGCTGCGGCCGCGCCCGGTGAAGTGGCCGTCGCCGCACCCACGGCTCCGAGCCCGGAACAGGTGTCGCGCGACACGATCATCGTGCGCTCGGGTCTGTACGAGTACCGGTTCGATACGAGAGGCGCCGAGCTGGTCGGTGCGCGGATGCTGAACTACCGGAGCTACGGACCCGGCGCGGCCAGGGAAGATCTCGTCGAGCTGGTCCGGGATGGCGACGCCATCTTCGGTTATCGGCTGGCGGTCGGGCGTGACACCGTCGATCTAAGCGACACGGTGTTCGAGCCGAACATCCCGGTTACCGTGCTCGACATCCACACGGGCGCCGAGGAGCTCGTCTTTCGAGGGCAAGTAGGTAACTCGGCCCTCATCCTGCAGGTCACGTATCGTTTCGAGCCCGATTCGTACGTCGTGACGGTCGAGGGTCGCTTCGAGGGGATCGGAGACGTTGGGCACACCGTACTGACCTCGCTCGGACGCGGACTGCAAAGCAACGAGGCGAACCCCCGCGAGGACGCTGCACAGATGGCGCTCGTCTCGCGCGACCGCCGCGGGAGGATCGGTTCGGAACGACTCTCCGGCGTGACCGAGAACGACCTGCGGGCGATCGAGGGTGGGCCGTTCAGCTGGGTCGCATCCAAGTCGAAGTACTTTCTCGCCGCGCTGGTGTCCGAGGAGGCGGGCCCGGGTTTCGGCGGGTTGCTGCTGCGCGGGACACCGGAGCCCGATGCGGCGCACATGGAGGCCTCGCTCCCCGTACCTGCCGGCGCACCGGGCTTCAGCCTGCAGGCCTTTGTCGGGCCGCAGGACTTCGGGATGTTGACCGAGGTCGGCCAGAACCTGCAGAACGTGAACCCGTTCGGGTGGCGTTGGCTCCAGTGGGCGATCCGGCCGCTGGCCGGCGTGATCGTGGCGGTCATGGTGTGGATGCACGGCACGTTCAGCCTCGCGTACGGCTGGGTGCTCATCCTGTTCGGCGTTCTCACCCGCATCCTTTTCTTCCCGCTCTATCAGAAGTCCATGCGGGCCCAGATGAAGCAGATGCAGGTGCAGCCGTTGCTGAAGGAGATCCAGGAGAAGTACAAGGACGAGCCGCAGAAGCTTCAGCAGGAGATGATGAAGCTGTACCGCGAGCACGGCATCAACCCCGCCGCCGGTTGTCTCCCGATGCTGGCTCCGTTCCCGATCCTGATCACCCTGTTCTTCGTATTCCAGAACACGATCGAGTTCCGGGGGGTCCCCTTCATGTGGCTGCCGGACCTTTCGCTAAAGGACCCGCTTTACATCGTGCCGTTCTTCATGGGCGGCTCCATGCTGCTGCTGAACTGGATCGGCCAGCGTGGCATGGAGAGCAACGCGCAGATGAAGGTGATGACGTACGTGATCCCGGTCGTGTTCACCTTCCTGTTCGCGAACTTCGCGGCGGGTCTGAACCTGTACTATGCGACGAGCAACGTCGCTTCCCTTCCCCAGCAGCTCTACCTGGCCAAGGAGCGGCGTCACATGCGGGCCAAGGCTCCATTGAAGCCGACGGGGAGCGGGTCCGAGAAGGCCGACACGGCCGCGGCGAAACGTGCTCCGGGGGGGCACCCGAAAGGCAAACGGAAGAAACCGAAACACCGCTAGCGGCTAGCGGCGGAACGAGAAGCCGAAGCCAATCAGCGTCTCGGTCTCCAGGAAGAACTGTTCGGCGCGCGAGGGCCCCGTCCCGAACAGGATGCCGAGCCGGGAGTGCTCTCCCAGGGCGACACCGGCCTCGGCGGACACCATGGGCTCCCAATCCTGCTCGGCCCAACCGGCCGCTTCCGCGAACAGATAGAGGCGCGTTCGGGGGCGCGGTGCGGACGTCAGCTCCAGGCCGGCCCGCGCGGAGGGGCGCCGAAGCGGATCCGAGCTGCGCACGATGACCCCACCTCCACCGTAGACCAGCAGCCACGGGAGCGGCGCCGTCTGCAGGAGGAGCTCGAGGGTTTCCCGGCTCACATCGATCGGCTCGAGCCCGCTGCCCAACAAGAACTCGTCTCCCAGGTGCGAGCTCGCGTGGTACAGCTCCAGACGCGCCGCTACCCCGCGGTACCGAGCCCGGATTTGAAAGCCGACGCGAAAGTGGATCTCGACGAACTCGTTTTGGGTGCTCTCGAGATCGAAACGGGAAAAGGCACCCGCCGCGACGGCCCCGGCCAGCTCGAACTCGTTCTCCGGGCGCCGGTGGATCCAGAAGGACAGACGATCGCCCAGGTCGGCCAGGGCCACCCAGCGGTCTCGCGAGCCGCGCGAGACGTGGACGAAGGCCAGGCGGTGAACTGGCTCCAGTGGCGAAGCAGCGAGCGAGCGAAACGGGTACCCGCCGGGGTCGGTGAGGGTGCCCCGGGAGAGCTCCGCTCCCGCCCCGGATCCAGTGGACGCGGGTGGCTCGCTGCCCTGCGCGAGGACTGCGGCCGGCGCCAACGACGCCAGAATCGTGATCGTGTACAGCGGCCGTGGGGTTCGCATGGCGCACCGATAATACACGGGCCGCGCGACGATCGCCCCTGTATGTTGACGTCGTGTTCGACACCATAGCCGCCATCTCGACTCCCCCGGGCCGTTCCGGTCTCGCGCTCATACGAGTGAGCGGCCCGGAGGCCGCGAAGGTCGCAGCCTCGGTCGGCCTCACCGAGCTCGAGCCCCGAAGGGCTACATACCGCCACCTGACACACCCCGAGGACGGTCGCCCGCTCGACCGCGTCATTGCGACGCGTTTCGTCGAGCCCGCCTCGTTCACCGGAGAGGATGTGTTGGAGATCGGGTGTCATGGCGGCGCGCTCGTCCCGGCGCTCGTGCTGGATGCCCTGTGCGCCGCCGGAGCGCGCGTGGCGGAACGCGGCGAGTTCGCGCGGCGTGCGTTCCTGAACGGAAAACTGGACCTCGTCCAGATAGAGGCCACGCTCGACCTGATCGATGCCCGGAGCGAAGCTCACCACCGTGCGGCGTTGTTTCAGTTGGACGGAGCGCTGTCACGGCGTGTGGGCGGGCTCCGCGAGGAGCTGCTGCGATTGCAGGCGATGCTGAGCTACGAGATCGATTTCCCGGAGGAGGACGATGGACCGATTCCGAGAGAGCGCATCGAAGCGGCCGCGAGCGGACTTCGTGGATCGATCGACGAGTTGCTTATGAACGCACCGGAGGGAGAGTTGCTACGCGATGGGGCGCTCACCGTGATCGCAGGTCGGCCGAATGTCGGTAAGTCTAGTGTATTCAACGCGTTACTGGGACAGCAGCGAGCGATAGTCACCGAAATGCCAGGCACGACCCGCGACGCGATCGAAGCGCTGATCTCGGTGAAGGGGTACCCGTTCCGGCTGGTCGACACAGCAGGAATGCGGACAGAAGCGGGAATCGTGGAGGAGATGGGGATCGAGGTCGCCCTCCGATACGTCGAGGAGGCGCCGCTTCTCCTCCTTTGCGTGGAAGAGGGGAGAAGCTTGTCGGAGGAGGAGGAATCGATGGCACGCGCGGCCTCGGACAGGCGGCAGCGGCTGATCCTCGTGCGCACGAAGGCGGACCTGGGCTCGCCGCCGTCAGGCGAAGGCGGAGGAACGGGTCGTCGTGGCCGCCAGCCTCTCGAGTCGGAAGCTCCCGAGGTAGTCGTCTCGACCGTCACGGGCTCGGGCCTGGGCGACCTGCAGGCCGCGATGCTAGGGGCAGTCTTCGCCGGGTTGAGAGATTCGGGTGAGCCACCGCTGGTGACCAGCGGGCGCCAGATCCGAGCGCTGCGGCACGCGCGGGCCGAAACAGAGGCGTTCCAGCAGGCCCTGGTGGAAGGGCTACCGTCGGAGGTCGCCTGCGCGCACCTGCAGGAGGCGACACTCACTCTCGAGGAGTTGCTTGGAGTGGTGGAGGTGGAGGAGGTCCTGGACGTTCTGTTCTCTTCCTTCTGCGTAGGTAAGTAGCCGTTGCCCGGGGCGGGCACAAAAAAAGGGGCCCGCCGTGGTTCGGCGGGCCCTGACGAGCAGTGTCCAATGAGCGGACCCGGGGGCGGGCCGCTAGGCGGCGCGCTGACAGCGCGGGCAGATATACGTCTTCCGGCCCAGCACCTTGAGGGACTCCAGCTCGTGGCGGCACCTGGGACACGCGCTCCCCGATCGACGGTAGTTGATCAACCAGCCGGGATCCGCGTGCGCGGCCTCCCAGTGTAGCGTCGCACGGCGCAGTACCCTCCTCAGATACCGGTGCACCCGGTGGAGCTGTTCAGGGGTGATGTTCCCGACGCGCCCATCCGGTCGGAACCCGGACTGGAAGCAAATCTCGTCCGCGTAATCGTTCCCGATCCCCGCGATGATCTCCTGGTTCATGAGGAACCCTTTCAGCGACGTGCGGGGATGCGCGTCTGCGAGAGCCACGAATCGCTCGGGCGTGAGGTCCTCGCTGAGCGGGTCGATCCCCAGGTTCTCCAGATTCCCGAGCCCGGAGAAGTCCTCACCCTCGACGATGTGCACGATCCCCCGTATTCCGGAGGAGCTGAAGCGGAGCTCGCGGCCGGCGGCGAACTGGAGGCGGATCTTCGTCCGCTCGGTCGGCGGTGCGGTCTGGGATTCGAGGCGGAGCGCCCCATCGTCTCCCATATCGAAGACGAGGCTGTGGTCCGACCGAAAACGGAGGACGACGTATCTGCCGTGCCGCTCGACGGACTCGATGACATGGCCCTCGAGCACGCTCTCGGCCAGGTCGATCGGAATCTCGACAAGCTCGGGATCGTCGATCATGACGGTGGAGATCGTCTTCCCGGTCGTATAACCGGCGAAGCTGTCGATCATCCGCTCGACGTCGGGAAGTTCTATCATACGCGTTACTCCGGGGTCGAGGCTCGCGGCAAGGTTACCCCGATAGTTCTGAAAAGGATCCTTATGGGAACGTCCGGAAACTCAGGAAGGTTCCGTCGGTCGAGGAACGCCCGCGAGTGGAAACCAACCTCGAACTGCGGGCCGTGAAACCGCCTAACCTATTGTAAAATAACGAATTCGGCAGTTTGC
The DNA here is from genome assembly GCA_039589195.1 of Gemmatimonadota bacterium. Lineage (GTDB taxonomy): Bacteria > Gemmatimonadota > Gemmatimonadetes > Palauibacterales > Palauibacteraceae > JBDHAC01. The sequence continues at coordinate 37,453 of JBDHHV010000019.1, forward strand.
ACTGGTTGGGGAGGGATCTCGGCCACGGCCTCGACGCGCGCCGTCCGGGGTCCGTGACCGAGTCGGGCCCGCAATTCCGAAACGGCGTCGGGGTCCCCGCTCACATGGACCTCCACGGCGCCATCCAGCAGGTTTCGAACGCTGCCGGACAGTCCCAGCGCCCTCGCCTGCCGGGCGGTCCACCAGCGGAAACCCACACCCTGAACGCGTCCCCGGACCAGGAATCCCTTGCTCGTCACGTGTGGGAAGATCCCGGCCCGGATCGATTCGGGCAAGCTGGCCGGAGACCGCCCGGCGCCCGTATTCTTGGGCGCCATGAGATATGACGTCATCGTGATCGGCGGCGGCCACGCGGGTTGCGAAGCCGCGAATGCCGCGGCGCGCCTCGGGGCCCGGACCGCTCTCGTCACTTCTTTCCTCGCCAGAGTGGGTCAGATGTCCTGCAACCCGGCCATCGGGGGCATCGCGAAGGGAACGGTGGCCCGCGAGGTGGACGCCCTGGGTGGGGTCATGGGGCGTGCGACCGATCGGTCGATGCTGCACTTCCGGATGCTGAACCGCTCAAAGGGCCCCGCGGTGTGGTCGCCGCGCGCGCAGTGCGATCGCGGCATGTACCCGCGAGCGGTTCGCTCACTCCTCGAAACGAGCTCGCGTCTCGATCTGTATCAGGCAACGGTCGAAGCCCTGCTGGTGGACGGTGGGAGGGTCACCGGGGTCCGATGCGGGGATGGGACCCGGTTCGACGCGACGCGGATCGTGCTGACGGCAGGAACGTTCCTTCGTGGTGCGATCCGAATCGGGGTGGACCGGGCGATCGAGGCCGGGAGGGCTGGTGACGCCCCGGTGGTGGAGCTCGCGGAGCAGCTGCTCCGTCTCGGGTTGGACGCGGAGCGGTTCAAGACGGGGACCCCGCCGAGAGTCGATGGGCGCACGGTGGACTTCTCCCGGATGGAGCGGCAGGATGGCGATGTAGACGCCGGACGCTTCTCGCATTGGGAGCGCTCCGAGGGACTCGAGCGTCGTCCATGCTGGCTGGCCAGAGCTGGAGCGGACGTGCAGGAGATCGTGGCGGAGAATCTGGATCGGTCGGCATTGTACGGCCGCGACGCCGCCGCCCGGGGTCCTCGCTACTGCCCGTCGATCGAGGACAAGGTCGTGAAGTTCCCGGACGCGGGGTCGCACCAGGTCTTTCTTGAGCCGGAAGGACTCGAAACGAACGAGTTCTACGTGAACGGACTTTCGACTTCCCTTCCACCCGATGTACAACGAGCGTTCCTGGCTATGGTGCCGGGTCTCGAGAACGCTCGCATGACACAGCCGGGGTACGCGATCGAGTACGATTACTTTCCTCCGCAGCAACTCGGACCGACCCTCGAGCTCAAGCCGTTGCCCGGTCTTTACTTGGCGGGACAGATCAACGGAACGACAGGATACGAGGAGGCGGCGGGGCAGGGCGTCGTAGCGGGAATCAACGCGGCGCTGGCCGCGCTGGAGCGCGATCCATGGGTTCCGCAGCGTGACGAAGCGTTCCTGGGCGTGCTCGTGGACGATCTGATTACCCGGGGTGTGGATGAGCCCTACCGGTTGTTCACCTCGCGTGCGGAGTTTCGTCTTCTCCTGCGGCAGGACAACTGTCTGCCGCGACTCGGAATCACCGCAGAGCGTCTGGGGTTGTTGCGGGATGAGGAGCGTGTCGTGCTCGAGCGGCGCCTGGAAGAGCGCGCGCGAATCGGGACGTGGGCCGAAGGAGCGCGAGTGAGTCCGGCCGGCGTGAACGAGTTCCTGGAATCGATCGGGAGCTCACCCCTGAGACAGACGGGGCCGCTGAGGCAGCTCGTTCTCCGGCCCGAGGTCAGGCTCGCCGACCTGCTCGGTCCCGGTAAACCATTGGGGGATCACGGGTTCGACCGAGATGCGCTTGCATCGGTGGAGATGGATCTGAAGTACGCAGGCTACATCGAGCGCGATCGACAGCGCGCCCATGCGCTGGCCAAACGCGAAGAGGTCGCGATTCCGACCGATCTCCCGTTCATGGAGCTGCTCTCGCTCTCCTACGAAGCCAGACAAAAGCTCGAACGGGTGCGTCCCGGCACGATCGGTCAGGCCGGCCGCATTCCGGGAATCTCCCCCGCCGACCTACAGAATCTCCTGGTGGAAATCCACAAGCGAGCCAGAGCGGGCGCGGCGGAGGATGTATCGAGCCCGCTGGCGGCCCGTCCGGCCGGCTAGTCGCCGAACAGCGTCCCGATGCGCCGCTGGACATCACCGGCGGCGGTCGCCGGGTCGGGCGCATTCCGGATGGGCCGACCGATGACGATGTAGTCCGCCCCCGCTTCAAAGGCCTGCTCGACATCGACGGTACGCTTCTGATCGTCTGTGCGATCGAGTCCTGGGCGAATCCCCGGAACCACGATCAACAGCTCATCCTCCAGGGCTTCCCGGATGAGCGCGGCCTCGCGGCCCGAGGCGATGACCCCCGCGCACCCGATCGCGGCCGCACGCTGGGCGCGGGAAAGGACGAGGGATGGGATGTCGGTTTGGAAGCCGAGCGCTCTCATGTCCGCCTCGTCCAGGCTCGTCAGGGCCGTTACGGCCAGAATGCCCAGATCATCGCCGGCGGCTTCGCACGCCGCCTCGAGGATGGCGTCGTTGCCGTGCACCGTCACGAACGATATCCCCCTGCCCCTCAACTGACGTACGGCCGAAGCGACGGTTTGCGGCACATCGAACAGCTTGAGGTCCGCAAAAACCTTCTTGTCCTGACGCTGCAGCCATGCCGACAACTGGAAGTAGCCCCCGCTCAGGAAGAGCTCGAGCCCGATCTTGTAGAAGACGACCTCGCCCCCAAGCCCCTCGACGAGATCGCGAGCCTCGGTCGGATCCGCCACGTCCAGCGCCAGGATCAGGCGCTCGCGCGCCGGAATGTCATGCTTCCGTCTGGTCCGCATCCGCCGCCTCCGGTGGTGTAGCGTTCTCCTCGCCTGGAGGATCACTCAGCCCATAGCGCACCTTCATCTCGACAAAGCGGCGATAGCTCTTGGCGTCCAGTTCATCGCTCAGGTGTCTGTCGAGGATCGGTAGAAGGGTCTCCCGCAGGTAGGGCCCGCGGGCCATCCATTGGAAATACCGTCGGCCCCCGTGATCATACGGTCCGTAAAGGCGGCCACCAGGAAAAGTCCTTTCGATCCACCGGAAGAGCGCCTCGTGGTCCGTGTGCATGCGAAGAGTGACGTGGGGTTGTCGACCGTCACCGCCAAAGTGACCTTCGCCCACCAGGACTCCGAGGAGGAAACCGATTTCGAAGGAGTTGTCGCGTTGTTTCACCGTCATGTTTCCCGTGGAACGTCCACACCCTTTCCCATTGCCGCCGGTGCCAGTTGTTTCACCGTCATGTTTCCCGTGAAACACCCGCTCGTCAAGAGGGCTGGACGTCACCACCCTCGAGCGCGCGCAGGCGCGGCTCAAAAACACCCGGTATTCGCCCTGCGCCGCGGCCTTTGGGGCGACGTAAAGCGCCTGAATCCACCCGGGTGGTCGCCCGATGTGCGCGCGCGCCTTATATTCGGCCACAACGCGGGCGGCGGCGCGCCCGGCTGCCATCGGTCGGGGGCGGGCGTGGTGACGTAACCTGTTGACGCACACTCACTTACATGAATCGGAGTCACTTTCGGTGATATGGGCGCACGGTGCGGTCCGAGGATGTTCGGCCGGCAGGTTCAGGGGCCGGTAGATCTGTGAATCGTGGGGGGGGGATGGCCCGGGTCATCACGATCGCCAATCAGAAAGGTGGCGTGGGAAAGACGACGACAGCGATCAACCTGGGCGCCTCGCTCGCGATCGCTGAGCGCCGGACTCTGGTGATCGACTGCGACCCCCAGGGGAATGCGACCAGTGGCTTCGGTCTGAGAAAAGACAGCTCGCAGCTTTCCGTATACGACTGTCTGATCAACGGTAGATCTCTGGATGACGCCGTTCACGACGCGGTTCACTTCCCTTTCTTGAGCGTAATCCCGGCGAGTCGAGATCTCGCGGGCGCCGAAGTCGAGCTCATCGATCGTCCAAACCGGGAGCGAATCCTTCGGCAGCGGTTGTTGCAGCTGAGGGAGGCGTTCGACTACATCCTGATCGATTCGCCCCCCTCACTGGGCCTGCTCACGTTGAATGCGCTCGCGGCGGCGAACACCGTGCTGATCCCGATTCAATGCGAGTTCTACGCCCTCGAAGGGTTGAGCCAACTGCTCAACACCGTCCGGCTCGTTCAGCGGAACATCAATCCGGACCTGGAGATCGAAGGGGTGTTGCTGACCATGTACGATTCCCGGCTCAACCTCGCCAAGCAGGTAGCGGCCGAGGCGCGTGAGTACTTTGGCGGCAAAGTGTTCGACACGATGATCCCGAGGAACATTCGCCTGGCGGAAGCGCCGAGCTTCGGACAACCGATCGCCCTCTACGATGTGCTATCGACGGGGGCCCGCGGCTACCTCAGCCTGGCGCGCGAGTTGATCGATCGAGATGAGGGAGTCCGGAAGGTTGGCTAAGAGTGACAGGCGGCTCGGGAAGGGGCTGGCGGCGCTTATCGGCGAGGAGACGTTCGACGAGTCCACGCCGCATGTGGCCGAGGGGGAAGTGTCGATCGACCGGGTGCAGGCAAATCCGTTCCAGCCGCGCTCGCGCTTCGGCGACGACACGCTGGAGGAGTTGACGGAATCGATCCGGCAGAACGGCCTGCTTCAGCCGTTGGTGGTCCGCCCGGTCGCTGACGGCTACCAGATCGTCGCGGGGGAGCGCCGTTGGCGAGCGCTCATGCGGTTGGGGTGGAAAACCGCACCGATCGTGTCTCGCGATCTGACCGACGAGCAAATGCTGGTCCTCGCCCTCGTCGAGAACCTGCAGAGAGAGAACCTCTCCCCGCTTGAAGAGGCACGCGGATATCAACAGCTGATCGACGACTTCCAGCTCACGCAGGAGGAGGTCGGGCGTCACGTGGGGCGAGATCGCTCTACGGTCGCGAACAGCCTCAGGCTGTTGAGTCTGCCGGACGAGGTCAGAGAGCTTCTCGCCGCGGGCCGGATATCGGCCGGTCACGCCAGGGCGATACTCGGCCTCGACGACCCGCAGCGGCGAATCGCGCTGGCGCGCGCCGTGGCGAGGGAAGGTCTGTCGGTTCGCGAGACCGAGCGCAGGGTGAGGGCGAAGGGCTCTCGGAAGAGAAAGCCATCGCGCCGAGCCGGGACCACGTCCACCGCTCGCGACCCCGTAGCCAGACGGGCCGAGCTCGTGCTCCAACGCTCACTTGGGACCCAGGTTCGAATCCACCAATCCGCCGGTCAAACCGGCGAGATCCGTATTCCGTTCCACGACCATGACGATCTCGCTCGTCTCCTCCAACTCCTGGGGGGCGATGAGGGCGCGGAGACGCTCTCGGCGTGAACGAGCACCACGCGGGGTGGACCGTCCACCTCGTCCGGCAGGACGGAATCGAGACCCACACCATCCGGTTCAAGCGATCCACATGGGTTTTTTCGATCATAGCCCTCACGATCGTGCTGCTGGCGGCCGGGGTGCTCCTCGGACGCGGGTGGGCAAGCCGCATGGAGTCAGCGGAGACACGACGGCTCGAGGCTACGGTGGCCGAGCTGACGGATCGTCAGGCCCAGGTGGCCGAGCTCACCGCGCGCCTCGAGCGTATCGAGTCGGACTACCTGCGCATCCAGCGCGCGTTCGGTGCGGAGGCACAGGGCACGGCCGGAGGCGCGGTGTTGCCCGCCCCGACCTCGGCCGCGGTCCGCGGCGTCCCCACCGATCCCGGGACGTCCGCCCCCGCCTGGCCGCTCGCGCAACGCGGGTTTCTCACGCGCACCTTCGGTTCGCACACGGAGCTCTCGAGATCGGGACATACGGGCATCGACATAGCAGTCCCGCTCGGCTCGTATGTCCGCGCCACGCTCGGCGGAATCGTAGAGGAGTCGGGGCGCGACTCCGTGTACGGCTTCTACGTTCGGATTGCGCACGGTGACGGGATCTCATCATTGTATGGGCATAATTCGTGGCTGTTCGCGGCGGTGGGGGACAGCGTAGAGAGATTGCAGGTCGTCGCTCTGTCCGGTAACACAGGGCAGTCGACCGCCCCGCATCTACATTTCGAGGTCGAGCGAGACGGCGAGCTGCTCGACCCGCTCACCTATGTGGCGGACGGTGGAGCCGGCGACGACGGGGCACAGGGACGGAACGGTGTGGAACCGAGGTAAGGAAATGGCCAAAGAGCAACGGAGTGAGGGTCCGGTTCGCGAGATGAGTGACGTCGTCTCGGTGGTAGGACCAGGCATGGAGATCGTGGGCGACATCAAGTGCGACGGCACCGTGCGCGTCGAGGGCAAGGTCGAAGGAGCCATTCGAGCCACGAAGTCGGTCGTCATCGGCAAGGGTGGCACGGTCGCCGGGGATATCGAGACACAGGACGTCGTGATCGCCGGGAACGTGACCGGCACGGTGACGGGCGCGAGCCGAGTCGAGCTTCAGGAGACTTGTAGGGTCGAGGGAGACATCCGCAGTCGCCGCGTGAAATTGGACGAGGGTGGGCGGGTCGAGGGTCGGCTTCTCATGGGAAACGAAGCGGCGAGCCGCGAAGCCAAGGATCGGCCCGCACACGCTGTCGAGAAGCGGCCGCCGCCGGCGCCGGAGAGTGCGCCCGCGCCAAACCTGTCCGCTACGGGGAGCAACTAGCGTTCCGCCCGCGCGGGTCGGTTTTCCACAGTCTTCCACAATCGGCTTGGAATGCGTTCCACAACCGGGCCCGCGCCTGGACCATGCTTCGTGCACGTGCCATCCCCTGCCGGCCCGCCGCACGTCCGTGACCCCAACCTCCTTTTGTTGAACGCCGTACAACCTATTGAACGGCAACAGTGCTGAGAGAGGCCCTTCTCTTCGCGGCCGGTCTGGTCCTCCTGACCCTGGGCGCCGATTGGCTCGTGCGCGGATCGGCCAGCCTGGCAAAGCAACTCGGCGTCAGTCCGTTGGTCATCGGCCTGACCGTCGTGGCCTTCGGGACGTCCGCGCCAGAGTTGGTCGTGAGCGGAGCCGCGGCCCTCCGCGAGCAAGCGGGGTTGGCGGTCGGCAACGTGATGGGGTCGACGGTCGCGAACGTGGGGTTGATCGTCGGATTGGGCGCACTCCTGCGACCGATCGCGGTGCACCGACGGCTGCTCGTGCGCGAGACACCACTCGTGATCTTCGTTCTCACGATCGTGATGCTCCTGTCGTTGAACGACGCCGTGGGCCGCCTCGACGGGTTGGCGCTCGTCACGGGCTTCCTCGTCTACATGTGGTTCTTGATGTCCTGGGCTCGCGGCGAGCGCGAGGGACGGTCCCCGCGGCAGGCCGACACCCTCACGGATCTGGTCGCAGCGCCGATCCCGCAGCCCCCGGCCAGGTTGCCGCGAGCAAGCAAGGAAACGTGGATCTCGTTGCTGGGCATCGCTCTTGGTCTTCCCGGGCTGCTTATCGGCGCCGAATGGCTGGTGGACTCGGCGACCTACATCGCGCGCGCCTTCGACATCCCGGAGGCCGTGATCGGCGCGACGCTGGTCGCGATCGGCACGTCGCTCCCCGAACTTGCATCGGTCATCGCTGCGGCGGCGAGGGGCATGGGGGATATCGCGATCGGCAACGTGATCGGCTCGAACGTCTTCAATCTGGGTCTGGTACTCGGGACCGCGGCCCTCCTGAGACCGCTGGAGCTTCCCCCCGAACTCGTGGTTCGCCAGGTCCTCCCCGCGCTGGCGTTCTGCGTACTCCTGATCCCGCTGGCCCTCACCCGGCAGCGAGTCGGCCGCTGGGAGGGACTGCTGCTCCTGGCCGGGTACGCGGGCTTTCTGGTCTGGACCATCTGATCCGGGGCAGACCGATCACCTGCCACAATACCGCCTCGTTTCTTGTAAAGCGCAGTCGTAAAGCTTAGGTTGCGAGCCGGCTTTCCAGCACTCCGAACAGCGAGGACGAGCCCGTGGCCGTTTCCGTGAAGATGAGCCGGAAGCACCAGATCGTCATCCCGAAAGTCGCGCGGGACGCGCTCGAGCTCTCACCGGGCGACCGTCTGACCGTCATCGTGCGAGACGGCGTGATCGAGATGGAGAAGCAACCGGCCGATCTGGAGGACAGGCTCGCCGGGATGCTGGGGCACGTCACGGAGGACGCGACGCTGTGGGCGGAGCTCGAGGGTGCGTAACAGGCCCGCTGGAGCTCCTCGGCCGGGCGTCCGATGAGCCAGCGAGAGGCGCTCCGCCTGCGGCTGGACGCCGCAGAGCTGGTTCACCTGGATCCGAGGGTGTTCGCATACCACCTGATAGGGGCGACCATCTACTCGGAGCTCACGGGCGTCGTCTTCAACGGGATGAGGAGCCGCTCGTTCCGCACGCAGACCTCCTCCTTCGCCCTCTACCAGCTCCTCACGGAGGTGTACCGTCGCGGTGAGGAGGAACGGGCCGCGGAGATCTCGAAGATGATCACGGTGCACACCGGTCTCGAGCTCGTTCCGGTGACGTCGGAAGTCGCGGTACAAGCCGCGAACGTGCGAGCACAGCTGGGCGGTCGACCGGAACGCGCCGTTCAGATCGCCACGGCTCTGATCGGAGGCGCGGACGTCTATCTCACGGAAGGATCCGGCCTCCGCAGGATCGTTGGAATGGCGGTCGTCAACCTCGAAGACTACCTCTAGGAATCCTCCCTAGCGGGGCCGGCTGAGCGGGGATAGGCTATGCTCGGAACCCGGCGCTCCCTGCGCCGGTTGCTGGCATGGGAGGGGACTCCTGCCGTTTCGTCTTCCGACCCGCGCCGCGGCACAAGACGAACACAGCGGTCTTGTAGGATACTCCGAAGATGAAGTGGTTACGAGACTTCTACCGGTCGTCGCTGGGCAAGAAGGCGGTAATGGCGGTGACCGGCGTGCTCCTCTTCGGCTTCGTGTTGCTCCACATGCTGGGGAACCTGAAGCTGTTCATGGGACCCCAGAAGCTCAACGGTTACGCGGAGGGTCTGCGAGCCTTCGGGGAGCCGATTCTGAGCCACGGCGATGTGTTGTGGATTCTGCGGATCGGCTTGCTCGCGGCGGTCGGGCTTCACGTCGTCTCCGCCTGGCAGCTGCGACGGCAGAACGCCCGGGCGCGCCCCGAGAGCTATGCCCGCACGACGCATCAGGCCGCGACCTATGCCTCGCGCAGCATGTTCTGGGGAGGAGTGCTGATCGTCGCGTTCGTCGTTTACCATCTGCTGCACATGACGGTCGGCAACGTGCACGCGGAGTTCGTGGTAGGCGACGTGCACCACAACATGGTCACCGCCTTCGTGAACCCGTTCGTGAGCGGTTTCTACATCGTGGCCGTCCTCGCCCTGGGGTTCCACCTGTACCACGGCCTGTGGAGCTTCTTCCAATCGTTGGGGTGGACCGGTCCACGGCTCGCCGGGTTCCGCCGGACGTTCGCCGTCACGTTCGCGATCCTCGTGTCCGCCGGTTTCATCGCGGTCCCGGTGACCATCCTGAGCGGCCTCGTGCGCTGAAGATCTGAGGAGCTGGCAATGCAGCTCAACGCAAAGATTCCCGAAGGTCCGATAGACCGGAAGTGGGAGCGGCACCGCTTCGAGCTGAAGCTGGTCAATCCCGCCAACAAACGTTCGTTCGACATCATCGTCGTGGGGACCGGCCTCGCCGGGGGCTCCGCGGCCGCGAGCCTCGCCGAGCTCGGATACAACGTGAAAGCGTTTTGCTTCCAGGACAGCCCGCGACGGGCCCACTCGATCGCGGCACAGGGAGGCATCAACGCGGCAAAGAACTACCAGAACGACGGAGACAGCGTTTTCCGCCTCTTCTACGATACGGTCAAGGGCGGCGACTACCGCTCCAGGGAAGCGAACGTGCATCGGCTGGCCGAGCTGAGCCTCAACATCATCGATCAGTGCGCCGCCCAGGGCGTACCCTTCGCCCGCGAGTACGGAGGGACGCTCGACAACCGGTCCTTCGGTGGCGCCCAGGTCTCTCGCACCTTCTACGCGCGCGGTCAGACCGGGCAGCAGTTGCTCCTCGGCGCGTACCAGGCCCTCGCACGGCAGATCGCCGCGCGGAGGGTGAAGATGTACCCGCGTTGCGAGATGCTCGATGTGGTACTGATCGACGGCCGGGCCAGGGGGATCATCGCCCGCGATCTGGTAACGGGCCGGATCGAGCGTCACGCCGCCGACGCGGTCGTACTCGCGACGGGCGGGTACTCGAACGTCTTCTTCCTGTCGACGAACGCGAAGGGGTCCAACGCGACTGCCATCTGGCGCGCACACCGGCGCGGGGCGCTGTTTGCCAACCCGTGCTTCACCCAGATCCACCCCACGTGCATCCCCGTATCCGGCGAGCACCAGTCGAAGCTGACGCTGATGTCCGAATCGCTTCGGAACGATGGCCGCATCTGGGTGCCGAAGGATGCAGACGACGAGAGGCCCGCGGCTCAGATACCGGGGGAGGAGCGCGACTACTTTCTGGAGCGGAAATATCCGAGCTTCGGCAACCTCGTGCCGCGCGACGTCGCGTCGCGCAACGCGAAGGAGGTCTGCGATGAGGGGCGCGGTGTGGGTCCGGGTGGGCTGGGCGTGTACCTCGATTTCGCGGACGCCATCCAGCGCGTAGGTCGCGACACGATCGAGGCGCGCTACGGCAACCTGTTCGAGATGTACGAGAAGATCACGGGCGAGGACCCGTACACCGTTCCGATGCGCATCTACCCGGCGCTCCACTACACGATGGGCGGGTTGTGGGTCGACTACAACTTGATGACCAACATCGAAGGCCTATACGCGATCGGGGAAGCCAACTTCTCCGACCATGGCGCCAACCGACTCGGCGCGAGCGCCCTCATGCAGGGTCTGGCGGACGGCTATTTCGTCCTCCCGTACACGATCGGGGACTACCTGGCGCAGCACATGGGCGACCACGTCGATACCGATCACCCGGCGTTCGACGCGGTCGAGTCCGAGGTCCAGGCCCGCGTCGACAGGTTGCTGGCCGTCGGGGGCTCCCGCACCGTGGACTCCTTTCACCGCGAGCTCGGAAAGCTCTTGTGGGATAGTTGCGGGATGGCGCGTGAAGAGTACGGCTTGAAGAAGGCGCTGGAGGAAATCCCGCGTCTACGGGCGGAATTCTGGCGCGATGTGACCGTCCTGGGCTCCGGTGACGGCATCAATCAGGCGCTCGAGAAAGCCGGCCGCGTGGCCGATTTCTTCGAGCTCGCCGAGCTCATGTGCCGCGACGCGCTCGAGCGAACCGAGTCCTGCGGAGGTCACTTCAGGGTCGAGAGCCAGACGCCTGAAGGCGAGGCGCTGCGCGATGACGACAACTTCAGCTACGTCTCCGCCTGGGAGCACCGGGGCGACGATGCGGAGCCGGTCCAGCACAGGGAGCCGCTCGAATTCGAGAACGTTAAGCTCACTCAGAGGAGTTACAAATAATGGATCTCGTCCTCCACGTCTGGCGCCAGTCCGGTCCTGACGCCGAAGGGCGGATGGTGCGGTACGAGGCCCCTGGCGTCGACCCCGACATGTCGTTCCTCGAGATGCTGGACGTCGTGAACGAGCGCCTTCAAGCAGAGGGCGAAGAGCCGATCGTCTTCGACCACGACTGCCGGGAGGGCATCTGCGGCGCGTGCGGGATGATGATCAACGGCATCGCGCACGGTCCCCAGGGCGGCACCACCGCCTGCCAGCTTCACATGCGCCACTTCTCGGACGGAGACGAGATCTGGATCGAGCCCTGGCGCTCCGCGGCCTTCCCGGTGCTCAAGGACCTCATGGTCGACCGCTCCGCGCTCGACCGGATCATCCAGGCCGGTGGCTACATCTCGGTCAACACGGGCAGCGCCCCCGACGCCAACGAGGTCCTGGTACCCAAGACCGACGCCGAACTGGCGTTCGAGGCGGCGGCGTGCATCGGGTGCGGCGCCTGCGTCGCGCAGTGCCCGAACGGGGCGGCGCACCTGTTCACAGCCGCCAAGGTGTCGCACCTCGGCCTCCTGCCGCAGGGCCAGCCCGAGCGCCGGATCAGGGTCGAGCGCATGGTGGCTCAGATGGAAGCCGAGGCGTTCGGCTCCTGCACGAACCACCGGGAGTGCGAGATCGTGTGCCCGAAGGAGATCTCCATCGACTACATAGCCCGCATGAACCGGGACTTCCTCGGGACCAAGCTTCGCGGGCAGCTGCAGGCGAAGGCCGGCTAGCCGCGGGTCTTTCCGCGGCCCACACTCCGGGGCGGTCGAGGCCGAACTGCCCCCGCGTCACCGTGACGCGCCCGCCTCGACCGGCCTCCTACGGCGGCGGGTTTCGGAACACGATTCGCGCGACCTGATTCGCCAGCCCACGGATCGGATGGGCGCACGCGCCTGGAATGTTGACGCGGGACAGGTGACGGGCGTGTTACGCTGGTTCGTGAGAACCGCGACCACCAGCCCGTCGTCCCGGTAGACCTGGAGCTGCGACCGCGCCCCGAGCGCGGAGCCCCCGTGCTCGGCCACCCTGCGAGTGGGGATCGAGCATCTCAGGGAGATGTTCATCGTCCCCGTGCACACGCTGCTCAGGACCCAGGCGAGTCCGACCGATGGCCGCACCGTCCCCGCCGACCATGCGGTTGTGGTGTCGGTCAACGAGCTCCACAGCCGGTTGTCGCGCGTGGTGGTCGAGACGATGCTCGCGTTGAGCGTAAGCCACCCGAACCGGGCCAGATCGAGCGCGTTCGTCTGAAGTCCTCCCCCCAGGACCTTCCAACTGCTGTCCTCGTAGTCGACGGTATCGGTACGGCCCGTCCTCCCGGGACGGCTGATGCCACTGCGGGAGCGGAAAGGAGCGACGTACTCGTAGCCTTGAGCCAGGTGGTACCTCGGCACCCATGACCCCCCGATGCCGCCGAACGACACGAGCGGTGCGACCGTGCGCATGCTCGCGAGCCCGAACGGCCGGGTCAGCTCATCGGTGACGATGCGCGCGATCTCCTTGTTCAGGACCTTCTCGAGCACGCCGCCCACGAAGGTGAAGCCGTGCGTGGAGTAATGGTATTGCCGCCCCGGAGTACACCCCGACAGGAGAGGGTCGTCCCAGATCTGTTTCAGCGCCGAGTCCCGCCCCTGGTAATACTGGCTCAGCGGGTCCTGGTAGAGCGTATCGTAGTGCCTCACGCAGCCGATCTTGGCGAGCAACTGCTCGAGCGTGTGCGTGTGATGTGACGGCAGGTTCGGGAGGAAGTCGGAGGTCGGTCGCTTCAGGTCGATGCGCGTTCGCTCCTCGATACGGGCGGCGATCGTCGCCCCGATGATTTTGGCGATAGATGCGGTCAGGTAGATCGTTCCGGAATTCGCCGTCTTGGCGTTGGTGCTGTCCGCCCACCCGAAGCCGCGACGGTAGATGACCTCGCCGTTTCGCATCACGACGACCGATATTCCCGGGATGCGGTGCTGTGCCCGATAGGCCCGCACCGAATCGTCGAGCGCGGCCTTGAACGGCATGTCGTAGCGGGCATCGTTCTCGGCCCACACCCCGGCGTACCGGATTCCGTTCGCCGTGTCGTAGGCTTCGAAGTCGATCAGCCGGAGCCCCTCGTCCTCGTACTGCCGGTGATAGTTGAGGAACCACTTGAGGTCGCGGTCCGTCCGCACGGCCCACGCTCGCGAGACGGGGATCTTCTCCCAGATGGCCGCGTACCGCTGTCCTCCCGAAGTCCGGTAGGACTCGAAGTCCACGACTCGAAAGCCAAGCGCCGCAAGGCTGTCGACCTTCTGCTGGTAGGCGGTGCGGTCCATCCCACGGATCTCGTGCCAGTCCGTGTTGTTGCAGCTCCGGTACCAGACGGCGGCCCAGCGGATGCCGCCTGGTGTCGCGTACCCTTCCAGATCAACCGGGCGGTATCCGCCGCTCATCAAGTTCTAGCGGGCGTTTCCGTACTCGGTCGCGGTCATGTCGTAGTCCGACCACCAGTCAATTCCCTCGGAGTTGGCGACCCAGACACCCGCGTAGCGCGTCCCGGCGCTCGTGCCGTAGGCTTCGAAGTCGCTGAGTCTGGAGCCGGCGCTCCGTTGGCTCTGGGACTCCTGGTCGAACTCGGCGGCAGTGAGGTCCCGGCGCTCGGTCCAGGACCGGGTGCGTGGCTGCCAAACGTATGCGAAGCCGGGCTGGAATCCGGGAACGCGAGCGCGCTCCAGGTCCGTGAGCGTGTTCCGCTGCCTCAGTTGGCCGGAGAAACCGGAGATCATGTAGTCGCGGATGCCCAGGGTCTCTTCTTGCGCAACATCGCTCGTGGGGGATGAGAGACCCAGACCCCAGGCCACGTCCGTCTGATCGTCGCGCAGCGAGGTGGCGAGGCACGCGCCGGAGGAAGCGGGGGGCGCAGAGAGGTCATGGGCCCGGGGGCGGTCGGCAGGTTCGACGGCGGGGTCAGGTTGGCGCCGGGCGTGTTGGGGTTGGTCACCGGCCCCGTGAGCGCGGCTCGGGCCGCGCTCACGGCACCCGGGCGGACCCAGATGAGCCCGGAGCCGACCCGGGGGCTGCTGCTGTCGATGCGCAGCCGGTCTGTTCCGACGAGCGTGAACTGAGCCTGGTAGTAGCTGCCGTTGGGCCCGAGAACCTGGAGCGTGTTCCCCCCGATGTTCTGCCAGAGCCTGCTGCCGACCCGCAGACTGCGAGGAGCGGCGGCCGGCAGGTAGCGGACGGAACCCTGGGTCCCTGCGACCCGGACCTGTATACCGTCGTCGGGCGCCCCCGGGGTGGCGATCCGCACCCAGTCGCCGTCGATGGAGGGTCCGGCGCGGCTCCACGTCTGGTCGTTCCCCGCGCCGGTATGCTGGATGTCGAGGTGAAGCGTATTCGTCCCCTGGAGCGCGAGCCGCGCCGGGTAATAGGTGCCGTCGCTACCGCGAACCTGAAGCGATCCGTTGCTCTGAATCCCCTGCCAGAGAATCTGTCCGACCTGGAAAGTCCGACCGGCCGTCGGCGGGACCGCGGTCAGTAGTGCACCGTTCACGTCGATGCTGATCCGCATCCGGTCGTTCGGATCGTTGTTGCTGTCGATTCGAACCCAGTCGCCCTTGAGCGACTGACCTCCCACGACTTGGGCCACCGTCGCGGGGGGCGTCATCAGGTATAGTGCGAGCGGAGCCAATACCCTGAGTTTCGCCGTCGAAGCCATGTACCCTCCCTGGATTGCCGAATGGAACACCCCTGACCGGGTAGATTCGGCCGACGCGCCTGTAGAGCGCGAAACAGGGAGACTGCCCGCCACACGGCGCCGTGTTCGCCGAGGACACTGAGGTGGGGCTCGACGGTCAACGGGGGCGAGAGGAGATCCGTGCGGCGGGTCCTCGAGTGGGCTAGCGGTCCCGTCGTATTCGATACACGACGTTGTCGCGGTCGCCCGTCACGAAGATCGTGCCGGCTTGGTCGGTGACTACATCGCTGAACACCCAGGTCGGAGGGGCGGTCGCCGGACCCTCCAGGCCCACCGCGAGTCCGGTGGCTACCGCTTCGACCTCGGCGCTCCCGATCGGGATGCGCACGAGCTGCCGCCGCCCCGTCTCGACGACCAGGAGGCTGCCATCGGGAGCCAGAGTGATCCCTTCGGGGGCCGACAGACCGATCGCGACCGGGAGGGGCGTCCAGTTCGGCTCCCCCTCCGAAAGCACCTTGAGCACCTTTCCTGCACTACGATCGGTGATCCACAGGCTTCCCTCGTGCACCGCGATCCCCGCGGGCACGCCCAGTCCTGTGGCGAGCGTGTCACGGGCGCCAGGATCGCCGTCCCTGAGCCGGATCAGCCGCCCATCTCCTGGGCCGGCCCCCATCTCGGCCACGACGAGGTCTCCATCGATGCCGACCGCGTTCAGGGGCGTGGCGAAGTCGGCGTACGTGGCGATGGCGGTCCGGGTTCGCGGATCCCAAACCTGGACGGCGTTCGAGACCCAGGACGTGATCACCAGGTTGCCGTTCCCGTCCGGGTGGACCGTCATCGGTGCGATAACGGCAGCCGGGTCGCCGATGAAGTGGGTCTCGACGCCCATTGCCTCTCCGGACTCCGGGTCGAATGCGCGCAACGAGAGCAGATCGGCGACGTACAACGTACCATCTGTCGCACCGCCCGTCTGTCCCGGCGACAGCGCCAAACCGCCGGGCGCGATCATCCCGCCGGGTGACACGAGGCGCGTCGAGAGGTCGTCCATGACCTCGTAGACGGAACCATCGCGCGCGTGGGAGACGAACAGCCGATCCGCCGAGTCGAACGCGAGGTTGTCGGGCGCGGGGGGCACCCGTCCCACGACCTCACGCTCTCCACTACCGACGTCGATGCGCCACACCTCGCCCGTGGTGTACTCCGTCGCATACAATCGGCCGCGCGAGTCGAACTTCACCGCCGAGACGATGTTGAAGCCGTCCGCTACGGTTGTCGTCGCCCCCGTACCCGGATCCACCCGCACGATGCTCCCCCGAGTCCAGATGGGTCCGTAAACCAGCCCGTCAGGTCCCCAGTCCATCCCGTTCATCCAACCGGGAGCCTCGAGAATCATGCGTGGCTCCTGAACGAGCGCCGGGTCGAGCTCGTACAGGCCATCTCCGAAGAAGTCGAGCGCCACGAACAGGCGCCCGTCGTCGGAAAACGTGATGGGGTTCACACCGGGTGCGACGAATTGACCGCGCTTCTCTCCATCGCGGCCGATCCGGCCCACCTCGCCGGTGAAGATGGCGGTCCAATACACGGAGCCATCTTCAGCGATGGCGACGTCGTCCGGCGTCTCTACTCCATCCGCGGGTCCGTAGCGGTGCACCACCGCTCCGGACTCGGGATCGAGCGCGACCAACTCACGCCCGAAGACGCTCGCCACCCATAGACGACCTTCGGAGTCGAAGTGGATCCCGTTCGCGCTATGGAGCGCCGCACCCTGCACCAGCACGGTGGCGCTGCCACTCTCGAGCACGACGGGGCCAGTGCTCGCTGGATCAGCCGTCTCGCTCGGACGGTCCGCGCACGAGAACAGCGCGAGGGTAAGGAGCGTGGCGGCGCCGGGGCCGCGGGTCCGCCCGGATCGGGTCACCATGGGCGGAAGAGGAGCCCGGTCGGCACTTTCGGGGAGAAGTACGTCGTCTTGGCCGGCAGCCGCGTGCCATCGGAGACGGCGTCGCGCACGGCGTCGACACCCACGGGCGGAAGAAGGAAAGCCGCCCCATGGTCCTCGACAGCGCTCGCGGCGTCGGCCGGTTCACGATGGTACGTGAGGACGCCGTCTCGCGCGGCGTCATCCGCAGAGGTCCCGAGCGCGGCCTCGAGCACCAGGTGATCGAAGATAGCGGCACCGATTCGAGCACGCGCCGGAGCGATCCCGGCCTTCTCGACCGCGCTCGCCCGCGGGCGGAGCAAGAAGGCGTCCCTCCCACCAGCGGTGACCAGTCCGAGCGCGGCGTCCCCGGCGGCAGCCACTCGCCTGGCGGCATCCCCCGGATCCAGGCCCGGAAGCGGCTCGATCTCGAAGCCATCCGCGAGCGCTTCGACCCAGTTCCCGCCCGGGGGAGGCGTCGCCAATGCCCGGTGTGTAGGCAAGACCGTGAGCCCGGGATCCAACTCGCTCACGACGCAGCACAGGGTCCGCTGCGCACCGTCCTCCTCGGGCCGTGCGGCGGCCGCAGCCAGGGCCGTTTCGTAACGGTGGTGTCCGTCCGCGATCAAGAGCGGGCCACGGCTGGCGAGCGCGCAAAGCCGGGTGGCCTCCGCCTCGTCGGACACGCGCCACAACGTGTGGCGGATACCGTCGGGGGTCGCGCCGTCCAGGGCGGGGGGTGCGGATTCGATTGCCCGAAGCGCCTCGATCAGCGCGCCATCGCCGTCCTCTCCGATCACGAAGATCGGCGAGAGCTGAGCTCGGCACGCTAGAGACAACGCCAGTCGGTCTTCTTTCGGCCCGCGGTGTGTGCGCTCGTGTGGAAGCACCTCACCGGCTTCGAACGGCGCCAGACGAAGCGCGGCGAACAATGCCCTGCGATCCACGCGGGCGCCGTCATCCTCGTACGTCTGCCGGTATGCGTAGACCGAGGGCGAGGGATCGCGCTCCAGGACGCGGTCGGTTTCCCAGTCCGCCAGGCGGCGGGCGGCGAGCCGGTATCGCTCCGGGGCCTCTCCCTCGGGAAGGACAAGCCGCACGCAGTTGAACGGGCCCCGCTCTCGAAGGGCCTCGGCTTCCTCGGGTCCGATGACGTCGTAGGGGGGCGCGAGAAGATCAGCCGGCTGACCGGCGAGCCGGTCGAAGCGTAGCGCGCGAAACGGCGCGAGGTCGGGCACGCTGCCTCCCGTGTCTCGAGGTGGCCTGGACGAGCCAGTCAACGCAGCCGGACCCACCCGTACAGCGCTACCATGGCGAGGATGATCGCGAGCCCCACGATCTGCACGACCCGGCGCTGGCGGAGCCCTCCCCCCATCGCCTCGTCGGGAAGGGCCTGGGTGCGCGTGATGGCTCCGGCTCGGATGTCGAACACCCACGCGAGGATGAGGGCGACCGGGAAACCGGCCAGCACGGTGATGACCACCGCCGGATTGATCCACGATGGGAGGTCGAAGGGTTCGGTCAGGTTGTTGATACCCTCGACGGCGATGAACGCGGCCAGGGTGTAGGCGACGGCGACCTTGTACACGTGACGGCGCTTGAGCTCGGCAAGGAAGGCGGCAAGGACCGTGGTCGGCGGACTGTCGGGCATCTCGTCCGGGGTCGCCATCAAGAGGTGCGCGACCTCCGCGGCCGACGGCCGGTGCTCGGGCCGCTTGGCCAGGCAGCGGTTCAGGAGGTCCGCCAACGCCGGGTCGGTGCCCGGGCGGAGCGTCTCGAGCGGCCTCGGCGCCTGTCTCAGGTGTGCCGCGGCAAGCTCGGGGTTCGACGACGCCTCATAGGGGCTCCCGAGTGTGAGAAGCTCGTAGCCCAGCATGCCGAGCGAGTACACATCGGCGAGCTCTGTCAGCGGCTCACCCAACAGATGCTCGGGCGACACGTAGCGCATGTCCCCGAGCACCTCGCCCTGTACGGTGAGCCGGGCCGAACTGTCGTCCTGCCCGGTGTCCCGAATCGCCGCCACGCCGAAGTCCGTCAAGACGATACGCCCGGTCCCCTTGTCGAGCAGCACGTTGGCGGGCTTCACATCGCGGTGGATGATCTCCTCCGCGTGAGCCGCAGCCAGGGCGGCGGCGATGCCGGAAAGCGTCACTCGCGCGTCGTCCTCGGACATCGGGCCTCCCGCCTGGAGCGCGTCCTCCAGGTTGCGGCCTTCGATGTACTCCATCACGAAATACGGCACGTCGGTGGAAAGACGGCCGACCTGGTACACGGAGGTCACGTTCGTGTGGGAGATCTTCGCGGCCGAACGCGCTTCGCGCTCGAAGCGGCGTCGCACCTTCTCGTCTCGTGCGGGCTGGGGCGACAGGACCTTCACGGCCACCGGGCGGTCGAGGGCCGTTTCGCGGGCGAGATACACGCTCGCCACCGAACCGCGACCCAGGAGGCGAATCACACGCAGGTCGGGTGCGAGTTCCTCTCGTACCTGTGTGTCCAGGGCGTCGAGAGAGGCGGTATCGCTCAGCGGTCGCTACCTCCGTCTCAGGGGGCGTAAGGATCGGAGGCTGAGAATAGCCGCTCGCACCGAGGTGGGCCAGAAACCCGGCGCCCAAATGCAACGCCCCGCCAGGTCGGCCCGGGGTACGCTCGCGACTCGATCGAGTCCCTCGGCGACCTGCTACATTGATCCCACGGCGACGCCGCTGGACAGTGCCGACCACGCTCGGGGAGCGATGACCCAGCCGATCCAGGGACTCCTGATCGATCTCGATGGAACTGTCTACCAGGCGCGCTCGCTGCTGCCGGGGGCGGTCGAGACGACACGTTGGCTTCGTCGACGCGGAGTACCGTTCCTGTTCACGACGAACACCAGCAGGAAATCGCGACGCGCGGTCGTCGAGTCGCTGGGCGACCTCGGCCTGGAGGCGGAGCCCGACGAGATCCTCACCGCGCCGCTCGCGGCTGCCAGATGGCTCGAAAGCGCGGGGCTCCACCGCGTGCGGCTGTTGCTCCCGCAATCCACACACGAAGATTTCGTCGGATTCGATCTGGACGCCTGCGAGCCGGAGGCCGTCGTCATCGGCGACCTCGGACCCGACTTCACGTTCGAGCTCCTGAACGGGGCCTTTCTTGCCCTCCGGGGCGGCGCGCGCCTGATCGCGATTCACAAGAACCGGTTCTGGCTACCCGCCGCGGGACCCACGCTCGACGCAGGGCCCTTCGTGGTGGCACTCAAGTACGCGGCCCGGACCGAAGCGGTGCTGGTCGGGAAGCCGGCTCCGGCCTTCTTCGCGCTCGCAGCCCGTCTGCTCGACTTGAGACCCCACGGTTTGGCGGTGGTCGGAGACGATATCGAGTCGGACATTCGAGGTGCGCGGGATGCCGGGCTGATGGCGATCCAGGTGCGCACGGGGAAATTCGATCCCGCCCTACTCGCGGCCGTTGCTCCCGCGCTCGCCCCACACAGGGTCATCGATTCGATCTCGGGGCTTCGTTCGATCCTCGACGAGAGCTAAGGCGACCCGCCTGCCATCGCTCCGTTCGCTCCCGAGAGTCCCTTGAGGATGAGCCGCGACCGCCTCGGTTGTGGGATAGCCCCCACAGACGTAGATGGTCGGCGCCAAGATGAGCCGATTTCGGGTGTTCGCGCGCCTTGAGAGAAGAGGAGACGATCTGACATGAGCCAGCACGCCATCAAGAAGGCCTTCGAGCGGAGCGAGAAGGCGCTGACACTCAAACCTTCGATCGGTCGCGGGACCGCGAGGACAACGGTCCGGCTCGGTGAGGGTCTGGCGTGCGAGGCCCGGGACGGACGCTGGAACCTGACCGTGGACATGTCGGAGAAATCGGGCGGCTCCGGAGCCGCTCCCGACCCGGGCGTTTTCGGCCGGACCGCGCTCGGCAGCTGTCTGGCGATCGGGTATGCGAAATGGGCTGCGGTACGAGGCCTCTCAATCCGGCGTCTCGAAGTGGAGGTTCAGGCGGATTACGATGCGGCGCGCGAATATGGCGTCGGCGACGAGCCCCCCGGATACTCACAGGTCCGTTACGTCGTGACGGTGGAGAGCGACGCCGGCGAGGACGAAATCGTCCGGCTCCTCGATGAGGCTGATTCGTGCAGCCCGTGGCTCGGTGTATTTCTTCGCCCGATCGAGCTACGGCGCGAGCTGCGTGTCCTACAACCCGAGGAGTAGCATCGTGGATCCGAGGTTACAGCGGCGTGTGCAGCGATACGGTTGGGATCGCGCGGTCGATCACTACGAGCGTCACTGGGCGCGCCAGCTCGAGCCTGCCCAGCGGAGGCTCGTGGATATGGCCGCCCTCCGTACGGGCGAGCAGGTGCTGGACATCGCCTGCGGAACAGGACTGGTCACGTTTTCGGCGGCGGAGGACGTGGGGACCGAGGGGAAAGTCCTGGCCACGGACCTCTCCGGGGAGATGATCGACGCGATCCGGACGGATGCCACCGAACGGGACATTACCAACGTGGCGTTCGAGCGCATGGGAGCCGAGGAATTGGATCTAGCCGACGAGTCCTTCGACGTGGCGCTGTGCGCGCTCGGCCTCATGTATGTGCCCGACCCGATGCAGGCGATGCGCGAGATGCACAGGGTGCTCGTTTCGGGTGGCCGGGCCGTGGCGGCCGTGTGGGGTGCGCGCGCCAACTGCGGGTGGGCGGAGATCTTCCCGATCGTGGACTCGCGGGTGAGTACGGAGGTCTGTCCGCTCTTCTTCCAGCTGGGGACCGGGGCGTCGTTGGAGGCGGCCTTCCAGGGCGCGGGCTTCGTCGATATCGCGGCGGACCGGTTCGCGACGCTTCTGGACTACCCCTCGGAGGAGGAGGCGCTCGGTGCGGCGTTCGCGGGGGGGCCGGTCGCCCTGGCCTACTCGCGGTTCGACGAGCGCACGCGCGACGAAGCGCACGCGGAATACCTCGCCTCGATCGAGCCGTACCGGAACGGTCGCGGCTATCGGATCCCGGGGGAGTTCGTCGTCGTGCGCGGCACCAAGGTCAGCTAACAGGTCGCCGGCGGTCCGGCTGGGCGGCGGGCCTCGGCCCGCTAGACGCTCTCCTCGGGGAAGTTCTCCAGGGCGTGTTGAATCCTGTTCAGGAAGAACGCGGCCATCGCGCCGTCCACCACTCGGTGGTCGTAGCTGAGCCCGAAGTAGGACCGGTGTCGGATCGCGATCACGTCACCCCCGAATTCGTCCTGAACGACGACCGGACGTTTCTCGATCACGCCGGTCCCCAGAATCGCCACCTGCGGTTGGTTGATGATCGGTGTGCCGAACAGGTTCCCGAACACGCCGACGTTGGTGATCGTGAAGGTCCCACCCTGGATGTCGTCGAAGTCGAGCTCCCTGGATCGTGCCTTCTCGGCCAGCTCGTTGGCGCCCTGGGCCAATCCCACGAGGCTCAGGCGATCGGCGTTCTTGAGAACGGGAACGATGAGTTCCGCTCCATCATTGATGGCTACGGCGATTCCGAGGTTCACATCGGCGTGGTACACGATCCTGGCCCCGTCCACCGAGGCATTCAGGATCGGGTACTCCCGCAGCGCCTCGATTACCGCGCGGTAGATGAACGGACCGTACGTGAGCCTTACGCCCTGATCCGCGAATCGCGCCTTGTGCTTCTGTCGTAGACGGACGATCCGCTCGAAGTCCACCTCGGTCACCGACGTGACGTGGGCCGAGACCCGCTTCGACATGAGCATGTGCTCCATCGTCCGGAGGCGGACGCGGCTCATCTCCTCGATGCGGTCGTGCTCTCGGATGGGCACCTTCGGGAGCTTGATGTCTAGCGTGGCCCCGTGGATGGGAACTCGCATGACACCGGGCTCGGCCGGGGCCGCGACTTCCGCGGGTGCGGGGGCAGGCGCCGGGGCAACCGCAGGCGCCGGGGCGCCGGGTGGCACCCTCGAGGGCGCGGTCGTCTGAGCGGCCGTCGGAGCGGGCGCGCTGGGTGGAGCGGTGGAGACGGTGGTGGTGGGAACCGTCTCCACCTCGACCGCGGCCGGGCGGTCCTCGATGTACGCGACGATGTCGTCGCGCGTTACGCGCCCCGCGATACCGGTGCCTGGTACTCGAGCGAGGTCGACATCGTGTTCGGCTGCGATCTTCCGCACGACCGGTGTCGACCGCGTACGCAGGCGCTCGTCGCGCGTGGCCGGACCCTCACCATCCCCGGTCGGGGTGGGGACACCCACCGGTGGCGTGAGCGTGGGTGCCGGTGGGCTCACCTCCGTCGCCTCGACCGCCGGCGCGGGAGCCGGAGCCGGTTGAGGAGCGGGGATCGGCTCAGGAGCCGGGACCGTCTCGGGCTCGGCTGCGGTGGTCTCGACGCTCGTACCCGTAGCATCAGGGACATGAGTCTCGACACCTGCCGTCGCCTCGGTCTCGATGCGCGCGACGATCGTGTTCACCTCGACGGTCTCGCCTTCCTGGACGAGGATCTCGGCCAGAAGGCCGCTCGCCGGAGCGGGGATGTCGGCGTCGACCTTGTCCGTCGAGATCTCGAACAGGTCCTCGTCGCGCTCGATGGGATCACCGACGCTCTTGAGCCATCTCGTGAGCGTTCCTTCGGCGATCGACTCGCCCATCTGAGGCATGATCACGTCGACTTTGGCCATGTGGTCCTTCCCTGGTCTGATTCCGCCGGCGGCGTGCCGCCGCCGACTCAGTAAGCGAGCAACCAGCGGGTGGCGGTGACGATGTCCTCCACCTGTGGCAGGTAGTAGTCCTCCAACGGAGGCGAATACGGAACCGGTGTGTCCAGCGCCGTGACCCGCCGGATCGGAGCATCCAGCCACTCGAACGCCTGTTCGCAGATCTGGGCGGTGACTTCGCCAGCGAACCCGCCGAAGCGTGGCGCCTCATGAACGATCAGGACGCGCCCCGTCTTCCGTGTGCTCGCCAGGATCGCGTCGATGTCCAGGGGACGCAGCGTCCGCAGATCGATGACTTCGGCCTCGGCGCCGTCCTCCTCCGCGATCCGTGTCGCGGCCTCCTCCGCCTTGTACACCATCGCCCCGTACGTAACGATCGTCAGGTCGTCTCCGGGGCGATGAGTGCGCGCCACGCCGAGTGGGACGAGGATATCGACTTCCTCGGGCAAATCCTCCTTCACCCGGCGGTACAGGTACTTGTGCTCGAAATAGAGCACCGGATCAGGGTCACGGATCGCGGCTCTCAGCAGACCCTTCGCGTCGTACGCGGTCGACGGGGCCACCATCTTCAGCCCCGCGACGTTGGCGAAATACGACTCGACGTTCTGCGAGTGGAACGGTCCCGCTCGTGCGCCACCGCCACACGGCCCCCGAATCACGAAGCCGGCGCCCACACCCGTACGATAACGGACCTTGGCCGCGAAGTTCACGATCATGTCGAACGCCGGCGCGATGAAGTCGATGAACTGCATCTCGACCACCGGTCTCAACCCCATGTGTGCCGCCCCGATGGCCGCCCCGACGATCGCGGCCTCGCTGATCGGCGTGTCGATGACACGATCCGACCCGAACTCCTCCAGAAACCCTTCCGTGATCTTGAAGGCCCCGCCGTACGCGCCCACGTCCTCGCCCATGATGAAGACCGATTCATCGATCTGCATCTCCTCCCACAGAGCTTCGCGGATCGCCTCGAGGTAGGTGGTCATTTCGTGGGTCGTTCCCCGGTCCCAGCGGCCGGCGGGGCGCTCGAGGCCCCGGTCTGGAGGGGCGCGCGGGACAGGTCCTCGTATCCGACCGGGTCGACCCTGGTCCAGGGAAGGTGCTCGGAGACCGGTTCCGCGTACACACGCGTACACGCATCGGTGGGAGAGGGCATCGGGTGGGCAAGCGCGTCCTCCATCGCACGATCCAATTCCCCATCCACGTCATCGCGGAGCGCCGACAGACTCGGCCCCGTCTCGAAGTCGTGCTCGAGCAGATAGCGCTCGAAGCCCTCGATCGGATCTCGCTTGCGCCACCTCTCGAGCTCGGTCTCGGGCACATAGACCTGGGGATCATGCTGCGCGTGGCCAAGCATGCGGAACGTTTCGGCAACGAGAATCGTGGGTCCGCCGCCGCCCCGCGCGCGGGCGACTGCCTCTACCGCCGCGTCGTACACGGCCAAGACGTCGTTTCCATCCACGCCGATCGCCGGCACACCGTATGCCTTGGCCACGTCGGACCAGCTCTCCACGGCGGCCTGGGCCGAAGAGCGCGTGGAGAAGGACCAACGGTTGTGCTCCAGTACGACCACCATCGGGAGACGCTGGGCGGCAGCGAACGCGAAGCCTTCGTGCGAGGCTCCCGTTCGAGTGGCCCCTTCCCCCTGGTAGGTCATGCATACGTGAGGCTCGCCGCGCATGCGGAAGGCGAGCGCGACCCCGTTCAGCGCGCAGAGTTGGGTGCCGAGCGAGCTGACCGGCCCGAGCAGGCCCAGGTCGGGTAGAGTGGCCTGGTTCGTCCCGTCCCTGCCCTCGGCGACGGAGCCGGTCCTGCCGGTGTACTGCAGAAACACGTCGCGAATGGGGAACCCCCGCACCAACAGGGCCCCGAGGTCCCGAAACGAGGGAGCGAGCCAGTCGCCATCCCCCAACGCGAAGGCGCTGCCGACCGGTGTGGCCTCCTGGCCGAGGCTCCGGTACAGGCTCCCGAGCACCTCTCCCTGTTTGAGCAGGCGCTCGAGTCGCTCCTCGAGACCCCTCGTGAGGAGCATGAAGCGAAGCAGATTCCGAAGATCGCTCGCAGTCAGAGACCGGTCAGACATCCCGCTCCCGCGCCGAGGTCGTGATCCGTGGTTGATCCACGCGCGCGACCCGTGAAAGCGGCTCAGCGACCTGCGTGGTTTGGACGGCAAGAATAGGGGCGACCCGTGGTCGCAGCAACCACAACGCGTTTGGCGCTTTACGTCAACGTAAAGGGAAGAGCTCGCACCTGCACATCCGCGGGGGCACCCGCCTCGCGAGAGAGAGCCTGCCCCGGCTCGACCTCGCGTCGCGCATAGCCGAGCGCGATCGCTCCGAAGCGGGGCGAGATCACGGCCGTGCGGGTCTCGGCGACGCTTCGCTCACCGAGGAACAACGGGGAGTCGGGCGCGAACGACTCGGCCGGGTCACCGCTCAGGAAGCCGACGAGCCGTCGGTTCACGTGCCCCCGATAGTGGATGCGCGCGACGACTTCCTGCCCGGTGTAGCATCCCTTGTCGAAGTGCACGGCCCGCGCCGCCTGGCCGGTCTCCTGCGGGAGGCTGTCCGCCGTGATCTCCCGCCCATACACGGGCACTCCACGCTCCACACGCAGGATCTCCCATACCGCACGGCTCACCGGGAGTCCGCCGAGTGCCTGAACCGTCTCCCTCAGCGCCGCCCGGACCGATAAGACCGCCGAGGCCGGCACGTACAGATCGAAGCCGGGGCCTTCCACGGCTTCGCGTCGCACCAGGAGAAGGGGTGCGCCGACGGGGTCTTCCGAGCCGGTGCCCGAAGAGTGTACGCGCACTGCCTGCAGGTCTTCGAGCTCGCCGGGTGAAGGTGCTTCGATTCGCCAGCCCTCCGTGTCGCTAATGCTCTCCGCGGCCCGGGAGGCGAGCGGCCCGACGACGCTTAGCCGAGCCATGTCCGTGGTAGCGAAGCGAGCGTATAGGGGCGGCACGTACTTGCCGAGATGCGCGAGCAGCGATTCCGCGCATGCGGTGGGAGCGTCGAGCCATACATCTCCCGAGGACTCCGGCCGGGCGGTTTCTTCGGAGGACGTAACCCCAGGGGTGATCCGCATCTCGGCCACCGCCCGCCCCTTGGGAGTCAACATGAACGCGTACACGCTCATGCCTTCCACGATGGGCCCGAGCGCGTTCGTGACCAGCCCATCGATCATTCCGCGGGCACGGTCGCCCGTGACCTCGATGACCACCCGATCGGGCTCGTCGACGAGCCCGACACGCTCGGTCAGCGCCTCGTACTCGGCGTGGGCTCCACCAGGAAGGGGGTCGTCAGTCACCCGGATTCCTCCTCTGACATCTCGACCTCGCCTCGACCTCCGCGAGGTCCGCTACAACGAAAAAGCCCCCGGGGTACGCGTCCCCGGGGGCCTTCTCCGCTCGACAGAGCGGCGAGTTCGGCCTGATGTCAGCTTATCGACCCGCGCTCTCGCTCGCGCGAGCCGCGATACGCCCTAGTTGCCCGAGCCGTCGTCGATGCCGGCCCACTCGAGGACGAACGTGACGCGGCGATTCTCGATGCCGCTCTGAGCGTCCACGGCGCCGGTCTCGCCAGGCTTGACCTGTCGGGCCTCACCGTAAGCCGCGACCTCGACGTTGTCCTCGGTCATGCCCTGCCCGACCAGGTAGGACCGGACATTCTGCGCCCGCCGGCGCGAGAGCCCGATGTTGTAAGCGGAGCTCCCTGCCGCGTCCGCGAACCCTTCGACCGTGACCTTGGCGTTGGGGAAGTTGCCCATCACGGATGCCGCGAACCCGTCCAGGATACCCTGGTCAACCGGTCGCACGGCGTCGCTGTTGAAGTCGAAGTGCACCGGCAGCGACACCTCGAGACCGCAAGGGCAATGGAGGCTCTCGTCGTTGATGTGGCTGTTGACGGTTCCTCCGAGCTGATTGACGGTCTGCTCGAGCTGACCCACCCGGTTCTGCAGGGCGGCAACATCGGATTCGAGCGTCGTGATCCGCGTGTCGTGATCCGCGAGCTCCGCGTTCACCGGGTCCAGAAGCCCGTCAAGCTCCCACTGATGGACGAGGTGCGTGCAACCTCCCATGGTGCCCGCGAGGAGCGCAGTCACCACAGCCACCGACCAACATCTCGTCTTAACCATCAGGCCTCTCCTTCTCGGTTCACAGGGCGGGACAACCTCAGGGCTATTCCCTTGTCCAGTTCTCGACACCGGCCCGATTGCGCGTCGCGAGATGAAAGGCGCTCGACGGCCGGCATCCACACCAGGAGCCTGTGGCTCCGCTCTGTCATGATCGTTCCCGCCGGCCGGAGCTATGCCCCCGGCAACGGGACCGAAACGTTAATCAATCCAATCCTCTTTTGCGAGGCGCCATCGGCCCATTCGACCGAGGCGAAAACGGGAGAGGTGTGTGCTCACACCTCTCCCATTGCACTCGAAATCGATCGCGTTCGACCGCCTACGGGATGTTGAGCCGCAGGCCGCCGGTGATCGGGATCGCATACACCGTGTCGAATCCCGACGTACCCCCGTACAGGGCCGAAATCAGACCCGAGTCGGCCTCGTCGGCAAAGACGAGGTGGATGTCGGCGCCGATGAAGATCGTCCCCATGGGCGTCCCCGTCGCGGTGTGCCGGGCAAAGTTGTATCCCAGCTGGAGCCCGCCGTTCAGCGCGAAGTACGTATGATTGAAATTCCCGGTGCTTCGCGCGCCGGTCGATGACGTGCACGACGGATTGCACAAGACGCCGTCCACCGAGAACACGTCGCTGTCGAACGTCACTCCACCGGCCCCCAGGTCGAACGTAAAGAACGTGTTCGCCGTCGGGTCGGTGATGTGGTACTCGAACCCACCCGTGAACGCCCACATGGTCAGGTCCGGGTCGATTCCGCCCTGGGCTCCGTCCGCCCCCTCGAGGAAGCTGAGGCCACCCTCCACGCGAAGCGCGAAACGGGGGTTCAGGAAGTAGGAACCGGCCAGGCCAAGCGTGAGGCCCGGGTCGGCCACATCCCCCAGATCACCCACCGGGAGCGTGATGCCGCCGCCGCCCTCGATCGCCCAGAAGACCGGCGAGTATCGCACGAATTGAGCATCGGCCCTGGCGGGCAGGAGAGCGAGTACCGCCACCGCCCCGAGGACCATTCCCAACTTCTTGTACCCCACCATCATCGCTTACCTCCTGGGTTTTTCGCTGACCGCAGGGAACACCACGGTCGTGATAGGTGTCCGCAGCCCCGCCTCGAAAGCGGGACGCCCACCTTCGCCCCGCGGTCGCATAACCGGGCGAAGGTAAATATGGTACTTTTCGTCGCGCAAGTGAAGCCCCTGCCGCACGATCCACGCGCGGTCGTCAAGTGGGATCTTGTACGTCTCACCCGAAATGCGCAAGAAGTCGCAAGAAGGATGCCCCATGCGGGCCTCCGCGAGCGCGCGGGCGGCCCCTCGGCGACCTGCCCTAATCCGGTCCGTTCTTCGTCAGGTAGCCGGTGAGGGCGTCCTCCATATGCCGTAGCTCGAAGCCCGGAAATCGTCGCAGGAGCTCGGTGTTGTCGGCCACCGCCGACTGGACTACGAAATCCACCGCGTCCCGCGAAAGCAGCTGGCCCGGCACCAGCTCCATCAACAGTGCACCGAGCTTCGCTACCCCAACGGGAACGTGCAGGATGGGCTTTTGGCGCTCGACGACGCGCATCACGATCCGGAGGATCCCGTCCATCGTGAGGACTGCCGGACCTCCGATCTCGATCGTGGTCCCGTCGGCGGCAGACCCTCCCGCGATCCGGGCGACGAGTCGCGCCACATCCGAGATGAACACCGGATTGAGCTTCTGCTCACCCGCCCCCAGCTGCGGGAACGGCCCGGGCACCGTCCGAATCAGGCGTACGAAGCGGTTCAGGCTGGCGTCCTTCGGGCCGTATACCCACGACGGCCGGACGATGACGTGCGTCAGGTCGGCTTCGGCGACCGTCTGCTCGGCCAGCCCCTTTGCGCGATACCAGCTGCGCGACGATGCCCGATCCGCACCCACCCCCGAGAGGTAGATGAACTTTTTCGCGCCGGCCTCGCTCGCGGCCCGAGCGAGGGCCGCGGTCCCCATCGCGTCCACACCCAGGAACGTCCGTCCGGTACGTGCGTCCTCGACGGGAAAACCCGGGAACTGTACGCATTGAACGACTTGCCCGACCCCTTCCAGCGCGGCCCCCAGCGTTTCCGGCCGAGTGACGTCCCCAACGCGGTGATCGATCGCTCCCGGGTCGAGGGCGCCCGATCGCGGTCGCCGGGAGAGAACCGACACGGGCTGTCCGCCGCGGACGAGCTCGCGGACGATCGCCGATCCGAGGAATCCCGTGCCGCCGGCGACCAGGGTACGCGGCGCCCGGGGCTCATCGAGCGTCGGCTCTCTGGCGTCGGCAGGCGTTTCGCTCGAAGATGCATGCATGACGCTGGAAATCGGGTTCGTATTCGCGGTTACGCTGCTAGCGCTCATCCTGTTCGCATGGGAGCGCGTGCGGCTGGATCAAGTCGCGCTCGCGGTCCCCGTGGCGCTCCTGTTGAGCGGTGTGCTCACTCCCGAAGAGACGGTCTCCGGGTTGAGCAGCAGGGCCACTGTGACCGTAGCGGCGATGCTCGTGCTCGGGCTGGGGCTGCGCAAGACCGGCGCGGTCGCGGCGATCGGGCATTGGGCCCAGACCGCGCCCCTGGGCGGACCCAAGATGCGCCTGTTCGCGCTCTGCCTGATCGTGGCGGCTCTTTCGCCTTTCCTCAACAATACCGCGGTCGTCATGGTCTTCCTGCCCGTATTCCTGGGGTTGGCGGAGCAGGCGGACGAGCCGGCGTCGATGTACCTGATGCCGCTCTCCTTCGTCGCGATCCTGGGTGGGACCGTGACCCTCATCGGCACGTCCACCAACCTCGTGGTGCACGGGATGGCGACGACCCGTGGCCTGACTGACCTGACGATGTTCTCGATCGCGCCGCTAGGCTTCATCTATCTGGGCGTGGGCTTTCTCTATCTGTTCACGGTCGCCCGGCCTCTCCTGCCCCGCCGGACGCAGCCTCCCGACCTGTCGGGAAAATACGACGTCCGACGTTTCGTCACGGAGCTGGAAGTAGGACAAGACTCGCCGGCGCGGGGACGCACGTTGGCAGACCTGGATTGGGGGGCGCGGTTTGGCGTCTCCGTGATGGGGATCGAGCGCGGCGAGCGCGTGATTCACGCTCCGGGCGCGCGCCGGTACATCCAGCA
The DNA here is from genome assembly GCA_039589195.1 of Gemmatimonadota bacterium. Lineage (GTDB taxonomy): Bacteria > Gemmatimonadota > Gemmatimonadetes > Palauibacterales > Palauibacteraceae > JBDHAC01. The sequence continues at coordinate 68,464 of JBDHHV010000019.1, forward strand.
GGGTGACGTGCTCTACGTGCAGGGATCGGCGGACCGGCTGCTGTCACTGGCCCGCCGACAGCGGCTCGTCACCCCGACCGAGAGGACGCGCCGCGAGCTCAACCTGGCCACGAGCGGGGGACGGCTGGTCGAGATGATGATCGCGCCCGGGTCGTTGCTCGCGGGCCGCAGGCTGAGCGACATCCGTTTCGCGCAGCGTTATGACGCCACAGTGCTCGCGGTCCAGCACCACGGCGTGACCGTGCACGAGCGTCTCGCGGACGTCCCCTTCCACGTGGGCGACCTGCTCCTGGTGCACGGTCCCGCATCGGCCCTGGCCAACCTCGCCGACGAGCCGGGCTTCATCCCGCTGGGAGAAGTGCCGCACCCACCGGCGTCTCGGCCCAGAGTCCCGGTGGCGATCGGGATCATGGCGATCGTCGTGCTGGCAGCCGGTGTCGGCCTGGTATCGATTCTCACCGCGGCGTTGGCCGGAGTTGCGCTGATGGTGTTCACGCGCTGCATCCAGCTCGACGAGGTATACGCCGAGCTCGACTGGATGGTCATCTTCCTGCTCGCCGGCCTCATCCCTCTGGGCGTGGCGATGGACAAGACCGGTGCCGCCGCGCTGATCGGACGTGGCGTGGGGGAGCTAGCTAGCGAGCTCGGTGTGCGGGGCATAGTGGCGGTGTTCTACGTAGTCACCTCGCTCCTCACATCGATCATCTCGAACACGGCCGCCGCCGTCGTGCTGACTCCCATCGCGCTCCTGGCGGCAGAGAACATGGCGATCAACGAATACGCGCTGCTGGTCGCCGTGATGTTCGGTGCCTCGGCCTCGTTCATGACCCCCTTCGGTTACCAGACGAACGTGATGATCTACACGCCGGGGGGGTACCGCTTCATGGACTTCGTGAAGGTGGGAGCGCCTTTGAACATCCTCCTGGTGATCACGGCGGCGATCTTCATCCCGATCTTCTGGCCGAGCTGACCGAAGACCGGACGCCGGGACCCGAACGCGGCGCACTCGCTCAGACTCGACTCGTTCTTCGCTCGCCCCCTCGCACGCTCAACCGTATCATTCCGTCCCCGAGTCGTGACACCCAGGACGCGGTACCGCCCGCCGTGTGAGATGCCGTTGTCCGATCGAAAGCAGGAGAGCAACGGTTCATGCTAGATCGACTGCTCGGACGAGAGGTCCACAAACGTCCGCCGACGGTCCGCTTGAGCGGCCGGATCCTGTTCTTGACCGAGGACCCCGAGCTGATCAGGCGTCAGCTCGCAGGAGAGGACCTCGATTGGAACCCTTCGATCCCGCTGCGTGATGACATCAGCACCGACGAGATCACTCCGGGGTGGGTCTGTTACCACTACGACGAGAAGCT
>JBDHHV010000020.1:0-36351 GCA_039589195.1 Gemmatimonadota bacterium
GGAGCGTAGGGGCGCGATTACAGGGTTTTCCAGTAGGCTTGGGCTGTCCCGCCGGAATCTCCAGTATGCCGTCCGCTGTGATACCAGAGAACCTGTTTCCAGACTCGTCCGGCTTCTCGTCACGATTCCAGCTCCGAATGGGCACGGCGAGTAGCGGACCGAGCGCGACCCGTACATGTTCCGCGTCATGTCTGACCAAATCGGCCGTCTCAACGCAGCCCTTGAGGGGCGTTATGCCATCGAGCGGGAGCTCGGCGAGGGTGGTATGGCGAAGGTCTACCTGGCCATCGACCAGCGTCACGATCGCAACGTCGCGATCAAGGTGCTCAAACCCGAGCTTGCGGCGATCATCGGGGCCGAGCGTTTCCTCGCCGAGATCCAGACCACCGCCAACCTCCAGCACCCGCACATCCTGCCGCTCCACGACTCGGGCGAAGTCGACGGGACCGTGTTCTATGTCATGCCCTTCGTGGAGGGCGAGTCGCTGCGCGAGCTCCTCGACCGCGAAAGGCAGCTCCGGGTGGCCGAGGCGGTTCGGGTCGCCTCCGAGGTGGCCGACGCGCTCGACTACGCCCATCGCCAGGGCGTCGTACACCGCGACATCAAGCCAGAGAACGTCCTTCTCCACGACGGCCGAGCGCTCGTCGCCGACTTCGGGATCGCGCTCGCGGCGAGCCGCACGGAAGGCAGCGAGCGCCTCACCGAGACCGGCATGTCGCTCGGGACGCCCCACTACATGAGCCCCGAGCAGGCGATGGGCGAGCCCGACATCGACGGGCGGGCCGACATCTACGCACTCGGGTGCGTGCTGTACGAGATGCTGACCGGCGAGCCGCCGTTCACCGCCCCGTCGGCGCAGGCGACCGTCGCGAAGCTGCTCTCGAGCGAGCCCGAGCCCGTCACCAATCTGCGGAAGACCGTGCCGCCTCACGTGGCCGGCGCGACCCACGTGGCGCTGGAGAAGCTCCCGGCCGACCGATTCGCCACTGCAGCCGAGCTGCGGGCGGCCCTCGCGGACGAGACCCGGGTGTCCCGAGCCGCCCCCCCTTCGATGCCCCGGGCGAGGGTCGGCAGCCTGGTGCCGTGGGCGGTGGCGGCTGCGGCCGTCGCGGTCGCGGCATTCGGCCTTTTCTCGCGAAGCAACGAGCCGGAAACGGCTTCCGGGCCGCTTCGCGTCTCGCTGCTACGAGCAGGGATGGCTGGAGATGCCACGCCCAGCGTGTCCGCCCGCGGGGGAGGCGGTCGTCTCACGATCTCGCGAGACGGGCGCGTGGTCGTCTTCGTCGGCCTGGACAACGGCGCCCAGCGCCTCTACCGGAGATCTCTCGGTGATCCCGAGATCGTGGCGCTCGCGGGTACGGAGGGCGCGGCGTTTCCGGCGATCTCTCCGGACGGACGGTCGGTCGCGTTCGGTAACGCGGGTGGCGGAGTCAGCCGGATGTCGCTCGACGGTGGCGCCCCGACCGAGATCGCGAAGCCGGTGGCTCCGCCGATCGGCATTAGCTGGTCCGAGACCCACGGCCTGGTGTTCGGCATGCTGGGATTCGTGGAGGACAGCCCCGGTATCACGACGATGGCCGTCTCGGGCGACACGACGCTTCGATTCGTGACCAGGCCCGAGCTGCCCGAGTCCGAGGACGCTCCCTGGGAGATGCACCACAATCCCATCGTGTTCCCGGATGACGAGACCATCGGGTACCTCGACATCCGGGGCAGTGGGAGAGTTCTCAGCACCCTCCGTCTTTCGGACGCCGAGCCACGTCGCACGGAATTGCCGGCACGGCAGGTCCTCGGCTGGAGCGATGGCGTGCTGGTCTACATGGACTTCGGCGGCGTCTTCATGGCGGCAGGGTTCGACCTCGAACGTGGTACGGTCACATCGGGCCCGGTCGCGATCCCCGGAGTCCCGCCGGGCGCCGCCGACGGGGTGCTCGCCGCCAACGGCAACCTCGTGTTTCAGCGACGCCCGACTCACTTCGAGGTCGCGCTGGTCGACCAGCGCGGAAACGCGACGACGCTCGTCGCCGGCGACAGCACGACCCGATTTCGTGGCCGGTACTCACCAGACGGCGAGCGGATCGCCATGACCGGAGACTTCGGCGGAACTCGGGGCACGTGGCTGTACGACCTGACGACGCGAACCCTCTCGCCCCTCCCGGTAGGCTATGCTCCCCAGTCAATCAGCTGGACGCCCGATGGCCGCCGGATCGTGACCGTGGACGATGGCGATGACCCGCGCGTGCCCGTCCACGCCACGCCCGCGGATGCGAGCGATACCCCTTCGGCCTTCGCGCATTTCGGAGGGCGGCAGGCTGCCGGCATCGAGCTCTCTCCCGGTGGCAGAACGCTGGCAATCACCGAGGACGTGGGCACGAACCCGATGCTGCGGGAGCTCGACATCGTCCTGCTCGACCTCGCCGACGGAACGATCACCGACTTCGCGGTGAGTCCGTCGAACGAGACTGCCCCGCGCTTCTCGGCCAGCGGCCGCTGGCTGGCGTACGCATCGAACGAGTCCGGGCGGTACGAGGTGTATGCGCGACCGTTCCCCAGGCCCGGCGGCCGCGTTCAGATATCGGCCGGTGGCGGGTCCGAGCCCGTCTGGTCCCCCGACGGTCGGCGGATCTACTACCGGTTGGGACGGGCGTTCATGGCGGCGGACCTGTCGGGCGCGGACACGAACACCCTGACCGTGACGGGCAGGACGAGGCTGTTCGAGGGAGCGTTCCGTAGCACGCGTCTCGAGGACGCAATCGAGGCTTCGTACGACGTCGCCCCTGACGGGTCTCGACTCCTTCTGGCGCGGGCGATCGGATCGACCGGCCCCGAGATCATGTTGTGGACCGGCTGGCTCGACGAGGTGAAGGTCCTCCTGGACGCCGGCCGCTGACGGCCCTCCTGGACGTCGAGCGCTGACGGCTCCCCTACCCGTCGGCGAACGGCCTTCTATTCTCGTCACGTGACCTCGGTCCAGATCGGCGCGAGTGGCGGACAGGACACACCGGCTCCATTTTCCGGCCCATGTCAGACCAGATCGCGCGCCTCAATCGTGCCCTGGAGGGGCGCTACCGTGTCGAGCGGGAACTCGGCGAAGGCGGCATGGCGACCGTGTACCTCGCGCAGGACGAGCGGCATGACCGGCCCGTCGCCATCAAGGTGCTCAAGCCCGAGCTAGCGGCCGTCATTGGAGCGGAGCGCTTTCTCTCCGAGATCAAAACGACCGCCAACCTCCAGCACCCGCATGTCCTCGCACTCTTCGATTCGGGCGACGCCGACGGATTTCTCTTCTACGTGATGCCGTTCGTGGATGGCGAGACGTTACGGGACCGGATCGACCGCGAGAAACAGCTCCCCGTGGAGGACGCCGTCAGCATCGCGTCCGCGGTGGCGAGCGCGCTGGACTACGCCCATCGAAACAACGTCATTCACCGCGACATCAAGCCGGCCAACATCCTGATTCACGACGGTCAACCGGTCGTGGCCGATTTCGGGATCGCCCTGGCGGTTTCGAACGCGGGCGGTGGTCGTCTCACCGAGACGGGACTCAGTCTGGGCACGCCGCACTACATGAGCCCCGAGCAGGCATCGGCGGACCGTGATCTGACCCCCCAGTCGGACATCTTCGCGTTGGCCTGCGTGACCTACGAGATGTTGACGGGGAGCCCGCCGTTCTCGGGTCCGACCGCCCAGGCCGTGCTCATGCAGATCCTGACCGAGGATCCGAAAGCGGTCACGACGTTGAGGAGGACGGTTCCGCTCCACGTGGAAGCGGCAATCGCGAAGGCGCTGGAGAAACTCCCCGCCGACCGCTTCAGTTCGGCTGACGCGTTCGCTCGCGCGTTGGGCGATCCGGGCGCGACCGAGGCACGTCGGGCCATGCGGTCGAGAGGCGGGCCGGGTGTCACCGTGGCCCCCGCGTGGTGGCGTCTGGCCTGGCCGGCCCTCGCCATCCTCATGGCCGGGCTCGCCGCCTGGAGCTGGATGACCCGCCCGGAGGAAGCACGCGGGCCGGTCCTCCGCCTGGGTCTCTTCGACGACGAGTTCGCCATCTCGGCCACTCCGGGCTCCGGGGCGCTGGCCCTCAGTCCCGGTGGGAGTCAAGTGGCCTTCATCCACTCGGGGACCGATGGTCGACCCGCCGTGAGCGTGCGACGGCTCGACTCGTTCCGCACTCGTCAGGTCGCGACCTCCGAGGCGATCACCGCGGTCGCCTTCTCCCCCGACGGTCGATGACTCGCCTATCATGACGGAGAGTCCATTCGCACGATTTCCCTCGACGCAGGCGAGGCCACGTCCCAGGCGATCGCCCCCAGCATCGACCGAAACAACGAGCGTGCGGTCCGCTGGGAATCGGACGGCTACGTGTACTTCCAGGACACCGAGCTCAACCTGGCCCGCGTCCCTGCCGGCGGCGGCTCGCCGGAGATCCTGTCGAGGCGGGAGGAAGACGGCGTGATCCTCAGCCCGCCGGTCCTCTTGGCGGGGCAGGACGCGGGGCTCGTCGAGATCAGCGGGGGACGTTACGGCGGAACGGTCTCTTTCGGGGTGTTCGATCTTGCCACCGGGAGCCTGGACACGCTGGGTGTTGGGACGGCCCCCCGCCTGGTCGATGAGTTCATCATCTGGCTCGACGCCGGGACTCTTTACGGGCAACGCTTCGATTCCTCCGGCCGGAGGGGGGTCGGCCCCGTGCGAGCGCTCCTGGACGGTATTCCCGGGAGGACCCGCGCCGCGCTCTTCGACGTCTCGTCCAACGGAACCCTCGTCCATCAGGTAGCCTCGTCCGTGGACGACAATCTGGTCGCCGTGTCACGGACCGGCCTGCGCGTAGACCGGGGTCAGAGCGCCGCCTCCAATCTCGGTTTCCGCCTGAGCCCGCAGGGAGATCGGCTGGTGTTCGAGGTGGAGTCCGGCGACAGATCGGACATCTGGGTGCTCGATCTGGCGTCGGGGACGCGCAGTCGCATCACGTTCGAACAGGTCGCCTTCTACCCGGCCTGGAACCCGGACGGGTCGAAGGTCGCGTACTACAAGGTCAGCGACGGTGTATACGAGCTGTACTGGAGGAACGCCGACGGCTCCGGCGTCGAGGAGGTGCTCCTGGCGAGCCCCGCGCGGGAGATCGAGGTCGCCTTCCTTCCGGATGGCGAACGAATCGTGGTCCGGCAGGGAGACCGCGCTCGGGCCGACGGAAGCGACATTTACCTGTACGACATCGGCGATCCCGATTCCGGCCGACCCATCACGGACGGTCAGGGCAATGCGGTCAGTCCTATGCTCTCTCCCGACGCGCGGTACGTCGCGTACGCATCCGACGCTCTCGGGACGACGCACGTGTTCGTGCGCTCGCTCGAGAACCCGGCGGAACGGCATCAGGTATCCGACGAGACCGGCAGCGAGCCCTACTGGCACCCCGATGGCACGGAGCTGTTCTTCCGAACGCCGACTCATCTCGTTTCGGCCCCCATATCGCTCGAGGGAGGCTTCCGGCTCACGGGGAGACCCGTCGAGCTGTTCGTGGCCGGCGACCTGCAGGCCAACTCGAACCATACCAGCTATGCCCTCATGCCGGACGGCGAGACCTTTCTCTTCAACAAAGAGCCACGGATCGCGCAGACTCGCATCGTCATCAACTGGCTCGAGGAGATCCGGGAGAGGATGGCCCGGTAAGATCCCGCGCTGCGCCACCTGCGTTCGCGGAAAGCGCCCGGGAGAATTGGCTAACGCCGAGTTCGCGCTGTGGCGCTCGGTTCGCTCGGGGGTCGTGGGCCTCGAGAAGTGCGTCGAACGCAGAGCTGGCGGCGATCATTGGGGCCGAGCGCGTTGGCCTGCAGTGCGTAGGCTCGCGCGTCAGCTGCTGAGGTCCCCCGCGCCCTGAACGGGAGCACCGTACAGCGGCTCCGCGTGGGGGGCGTCGCCGTGCCCTCGCCCGGATCCCGGCGCCCGCACCCATCGGTAGATCACGATGCACCCCCAGAGCGCCAGGATGGCTCCCATGGTCAGCAACTGGGGTTCCACGCCGGCCGTGAAGGTCCCTTCTATCCCGCCACCCGCCCACAACGCTCCGAAGTTGAAGACAATGTGGAGCAGCACCACGGTCCAGATCGAACCCGCCGAGAGACGCACACCGGCCATGATCAGGCCCACCCCGAAGGCGAACACGGCCTGAGCCATGATCACAGTCGCCGGGATGCCCGACGCGATGCCCATCAGGTGGATCGATCCGAACGCCAGAGATGTAGCGACCGATCTGGCCCACGGCCCCAGACCGGCGAGCCCCTCCCAGAGCGTCCCCCGGAATATGATCTCTTCCGTGAGACTGCCCCCGAACACCATGACGGCGACGCCGATCACCATGGCGAGGCTCGTGTCCAGATCCTGAGACCCGGCGAGCATGAGACCGGCGAGGAGAAGCAGCGGAAGCCCCAGCCACGCGCTCCGGAGCCGAACCGGAGCTCGAAAGCCGGCTCGGCGGAGGAGCCCTGTCCGCCAGAGCACGGCAAGAAGGATCAGCGCGAACGCTACTTCGCCCAGCGGATAGATGGGAATGCCCGTAGCCCCCAGCTCTCCATCCATGGTCGGAGCCACGACCAGCTTCCACACTGCAAAGAGGGCGAGGAAGAGGCCGGTGAGGCGGAGGAGCGGACGCGTATCCGCGGCTCGTGTTCGTGGTTCGGTGCGCATGGCGAAGGGCTTATGCCGGCCTGGGCCGCAGGAGCGAGGCCCTGGAGGCGGCCACCACCGCCACGGAGCTCCTGCCGCCCGAGAAGCACAGGATGCGGGGGCCGTTTCACATCGTCGCCCTCGCCGCGGTACAGGCCCGATTGGGGAATACGGACGAGGCGCTCGCGCAGCTGGAGCGGGTGTTGACCATGCCGGCCCGGTTCTCCGCGGCCTCGCTCCGAAACCACTACATGTTCAGACCGCTTCACGACGACCCGGAGTTCCTCGCGCTCCTGGAGCGGGAGCCCGGCAGGGTCTTCTGACGGGCGGTTCGTCAGCGTTTCAGCGCCTGTTCCACAAGTGATTGCCGCTGACGCGCGTTGCCTTCGCGGGCGTGTCCGGTGGCGCCGGGGGTGCCGTGGTTTCTCCACGCCTGGATCAGAGTTGGTGAGTGCGGCTTTCCACCTCTGCGCTGCCAATTGGTCAGGCTCCTCGAATCACATTACTAGTGAATTCAGGCAAACGAGATTAGGGGCCAACGACGATCGAATACTCGTCCACGCCACAAAAACACGGGGTTTCGATACACTTCCGTACACACCGATTTGGCCATTTCGACTTCGGTATACTTCGGTACAAACCTGCACACTCTGTGACAGCTAGCGTGACAGGTCGTTTCGGCAGTCCGCCGGGCCTTCGACTGGCTTTGCCGAGCTCGCGCCTCACGGCGCTCGGTTGCCACCTCCCTTACCTATGATCAGCTTTCCGAGCTTGGAGATTCCGAGCTGACACCCTGACCAGGCGGTTCTGCCGATGGCTCCCGGGTTCGACAGTCTCAAAGTGGCGCTGGCCGATCGTTACGCGATCGAGAGCGAGATCGGTGAGGGTGGTATGGCGACCGTCTACCTGGCCCGCGACCTCAAGCACAACCGTAGTGTCGCGGTCAAGGTCCTGAGACCCGAACTGGCCGCCGTCCTCGGGGGAGAGCGGTTTCTCACCGAGATTCAAACGACGGCAAACCTTCAACACCCACACATCCTTCCGCTGTTCGATTCCGGCGAGACGGATGGATTCCTTTTCTACGTCATGCCGTTCGTAGAAGGAGAGTCGCTCGGCGAGCTGTTGGATCGCGAGAAGCAACTCCCGGTCGAAGAGGCTGTGCGTATCGCCAAAGCGGTCGCCTCGGCTTTGGACTACGCACACCGGCACGACGTCATCCACCGCGACATCAAGCCGGAGAACATCTTGCTCCACGACGGCGAGCCCGTCGTGGCCGATTTCGGGATCGCGCTGGCGGTATCGGCAGCTGGCGGGGGCCGGTTGACCGAGACGGGACTGAGCCTCGGAACGCCGCATTACATGAGCCCCGAGCAGGCCACGGCGGACCGCAGTCTGACGGCGCGCAGCGACGTGTACAGCCTGGGCTGTGTGCTGTACGAGATGCTCACTGGAGATCCCCCCCACACCGGACCGACCGCGCAGGCGATCCTGATGCGGATCCTCACCGAACAGCCTCGCCCGGTCACCGACGTGCGCCGGTCCGTCCCGGCTCACATCGCGGGCGCGGTGGCGAGAGCGATCGAGAAGCTTCCCGCCGACCGCTTCGAGAGCGCGAGCGAGCTCGCGCAGAAGCTCGACGACACGACCTTCCGCTATGCGACCCTCGCCTCCGGGGCTCCGTCGGAGCTCCATGACGGACCCGTCGCGGTAGCACCCGCCGGGACGTCGGCCAGGTCATGGCTCCGCGACGTGCGGTCTGTGGCGGTGTTGGCAACGCTCGCCGTAACGCTGATCGCCGTGGCGCTATTTGCCGTGCGGCAGGCGTCTGAACCGGCACCGGTGAACGACCGGGTGATCACCCGCTTCGGGTTCGGGCTGGGCGACCTCACGCCCCCAACGGACATCGCGATCTCCCCGGATGGATCGCTGATCGTGTTCGCGGCTAGTGAAGTCGGGGAGGGCTCATCCCGGCTCTACCTGCGGCGGGCGGAGGAGCTGACGATCCAGCCGATCCCCAACACGGAGGGGGCGTCACACCCATTCTTCTCCCCCGATGGACGCTGGATTGGGTTCGTCGCCAACTTACAGGAGCTACGGCGAATCCCTACCGAGGGCGGTCGATCACTCCTGATCACGAGCCAGACCCCGTTCATCCGCGATCCCGACTGGGGTGCTGAGGGCTCGATCGTGTTCTGGGGATTCTCGGGTCTTTACACGGTGCCGTTCACCGGCGGCGATGCGGATCAGATATACGAGAGCGGCCCGCTGGCGGCCCGCTATCCCCACTTGCTTCCCGGAAGTCGCGCGGTCCTGTTCACGCAGAGTTCGGTCGCGGATACCGACGGCGAGATCCGTGCGCTCGATCTGGGGTCGGGAGAGGTGACGTCGGTGCTGCCGGGAGGCGCAAGTCCCCAGTATGTCGAGCCGGGCTATCTCTTGTTCGGGACGGGCGAGCAAGCCCTCTTTGCGGCGCCGTTCGATCTGGAGCGGTTGGAGGTCGTGGGGCCCTCGACCCCCGCGCTCGATCAAGTGACGGTCGACCTCTCTAACGATGGCGGCGGGACCCACTTCGCCCTCTCTGCCGCCGGCACGGCCGTGTTTACGTCGGCCCCCGCACTGACCAACGCCGCCCGCCTCGTCGTCCTGTCGCTGGATGGTACGGAGATCCCGATCCCCCTGCCTCCCGATGAGTACGGAGCCCCACGCTTCAGCCCGGACGGTCGGAAGATCTCGTTCGAGGTCAAGGGGGAGGTCTGGATCTACGATCTGATAACTGGCAGCAGGGATCTAATCGCCACCGGGGATGCCAGCATGAACGCGCTCTGGTCGAACAGCGGCTCCCTCATCGCGTTTACTCGCGTAACCGATGGTGGGCGCAACCACATCGCGATTCGACCAACGGACCTTAGCGCACCGGCCCGAGACCTCACCGTGTTGAGTGGTGGTTTCTCGGCCGCGTGGGCCTGGACCCCTGATGACTCGAGACTCGTGCTGCAGACCGGGACGCCGACCACGAGGTCGGACATCTCCGTGCTCGATGTGGAGTCACCCGCCGAGGTCGTGCCCTACCTTCGGTCCGAGTGGATCGAGAACGCCCCAAACCTCTCCCCGAACGGGCGCTGGGTCGCGTACGAATCCAACGAGGAAGGCCCGAACGAGGTATACGTCCGCGCCTTCCCGGAGCCCGGGGCCCGTCACAAGGTCTCGTTGAGCGGCGGGATCGGGGCGCGCTGGTCAAGGGACGGGCGCTCGATCATGTACCGGGACGGTGATACGGTGATGCTCGCCGAGGTCCGGACGGACACGACTTTCGAGGTGATCTCCCGACGAGCGTTGTTCGTGGGCCCCTATCGGGGACACGATCTTCACCCTGAAGGTGACAGGCTCCTCGCGTACCGGGTCGCTCAGGAGAACGAGGCCACCCAGACGGGAACCGACGGCTCGGCTCGGGTCTTCGTGGTCGTGAACTGGCTGGAGGAGCTTCGGGCGAGGCTCTCGCCCACGTCAGGCAGTCCGCCCTAAGCCTCGGCCGCCCCACCCGGGCGGGTGCGGGCGAGTCGAGTGCTCGGGCTCCACGACCGAGCAAATGACCGAAGATCGCGCGCGTGCGCGACCCGCTTGATGTGCTCGACGCGTAGCGGCCCGAACGCGGCCCGCGCATCTTCCGGGCCATGTCTGACTCGATCACTCGCCTCGAGGCTGCCCTCGCTGACCGCTACCAGATCGAGCGCGAAGTCGGTCAGGGCGGCATGGCGACCGTGTACTTGGCCAAGGACCTGAAGCACGAGCGCCTGGTGGCGATCAAGGTCCTCAAGCCGGAGCTCGCTGCCGTGATCGGGGCCGAGCGGTTCTTGGGAGAGATCAAGACGACCGCGAACCTCCAGCATCCGCACATTCTGCCGCTGTTCGACTCGGGCCAGGTCGATTCGTTCCTCTACTTCGTGATGCCCTACGTGGAGGGCGAGACTCTGCGCGACAAGCTCGACCGCGAGAAGCAGCTGTCGATCGACCAAGCGGTGAGGATCGCCACGGAGGTGGCCGAGGCCCTCGATTATGCGCACGGCCGGGGGGTGATCCACCGTGACATCAAACCCGCGAATATCCTCCTTCACGAGGGCCGGGTCCTGGTGGCAGACTTCGGGATCGCGCTCGCCGTGCAGCAGGCAGGCGGGACGCGCCTAACCGAGACAGGGCTCTCCGTTGGCACGCCACAGTACATGTCGCCGGAGCAGGCGACAGGGGACCGGGAGCTGGACGGCCGAAGCGACCTTTACTCGCTGGGCTGCGTCCTGTACGAGATGCTCGCGGCAGACCCACCTCACACGGGGTCAACGGCTCAGGCGATCTTCGCGAAGGTACTCACGGACGAGCCGCGACGGCTGACCGAGCTCAGAGATACCGTCCCGGACCACATCGAAGCCGCGGTGCACTCCGTCCTGCAGAAGCTCCCGGCCGACCGCGTCCCCAACGGAGCCCGGTTCGCCGAAATGGTATCGGGTCAAGTCGCGCCGCCCTCCTCCAACGTGCCGGCCGCAGCCTCATCTGGATACAGGTGGCGCGAGAGGCTGGTCTGGGCAGCCGCCCTGGTTGCGGTCCTCCTAGTAGCGATGCTCGGACGAGTTAACGACGCTGAGAATCCGGTTGTCAAACGCCTGACGCTGACCCTTCCCGACTCCGCGCCCATGGCCTTCATCGGTGCGGCCGCATTGGGGAATGGCCGGCGGGCGTTCGCGGTCTCCGACGATGGATCCACGCTGGTGTACGTTGGCGTGCGCGATGGGGTCGCACGCTTGTATGTGCGTCCCATCGACTCCTTCGAAGCCCGTGAACTCCCTCAGACCGAAGGCGCGTTCGGGCCGTTCTTCTCCCCGAACGGGCTTTGGATCGCCTTCTTCGTGGGCAACGAGCTGAGGAAGGTTCGGGTCGACGGTGGTGCGCCGCTCCCGGTTGCCCTGGCTCCCAACTCGACGGGCGGTGACTGGGCCGAGGACGGCACGATCGTCTTCGCGACTGGTGAGGGGGACCTCCTCGAGCGTGTGTCCGAAGAAGGAGGCGCTGTGCGGACGGTCGCGAGTGCAAGCAGCGATTGGGGTGAAGAATACGCTTGGCCGCAGGTGCTGTCGGTTACGGACGAGGTGCTGGTCAGCAACGGAGAGGGGGGGATCTGGTTGGTGGACCTCGCGACCGGCGAATCGCGCGAAGTGAGCGAGGAGGCGAGTGAAGCGCGATACCTCCCTTCGGGCCACATAGTCCTCGTTCGCGGCTCCGCAATGTACGCAGCTCGATTCGATCTCGAACGCGGGCGGATCACAGGTCCGACCGTTCCGGTGCTGACCGGCCTGCGAGGCGAGATCTATGGACAGGGCCAGTGGGACGTCACGCTGGACGGCACTCTCTTCTTCGCGACCGGAATCGCGGTCGCCGAGAATCCATTGACCTGGGTTTCCCCTGGCCGCGCCCGGGAGCTGCTCGAACTCCCCACGCGGTATCGCGGGACGTTCGAGCTGTCGCCTTCCGGCGATCGACTCGCTGTGGTGGAAGAGGCACAGGGTCGAGCTCAAGTCTGGGTGTACGATCTGGCAACCGGTCGGCCACAACAGGTGACGCGCGGAGAGCACAGCCAAGGCCCCCTCGCCTGGTCGCCCGACGGGAGCGAGATCCTGTTCCATGAGGTCGTAACTTCGGACCGGAGTTCTTCGGTCACGGTTTACGCCCAGCGTGCCGACGGCGGATCGGGTCGGCAGCTGCTGACCGACGTCGTTGGTGCGGAGGGAGCCTCCTCCTGGTCCGCGGGTGGGCTCCTCGGAGTGCGTCTCGGGGACAGCCTCGCCGTCGTCGACGTCTCGGGGGAGGTCACGCCCATCCCGGAAACCGATGCTTCGAGCTGGGGTCTCGTAATCTCGCCCAAGGGCGACGCGGTAGCGTACACGTCCCAGCGAACGGGCGAGTACCACAACTACGTGCAGCCATTCCCACCGACCGGGGAGGTTCGCCAAGTGTCTCTGGCGGGTGGTGCGGAGGAGCCCCGGTGGTCGACCAGTGGCGACCGCCTCTTCTACCGCAACGGGCAGCGCATTCTAGTCGTCGGCGTGCAGACCGACCCGACGCTCTCCATCGGGGCGCCAGAGGTATTCTATGAGGGTGACTTCGTCAACGTCGGCGGTCGCTCTTACGACATTCTGTCCGACGAGGAACGCGCGCTGGTCATCGACGGCGGCGCGGCGGCGACGACGATGCTCAACGTCGTCCAAGGGTGGTTGGCGGAGGTCGAGCGGCTGATCGAAGAGGCCGGGGGCTCGGACGCAGGGGGCGGCTAAGGTACACCCGGCCCAGATGCACGAAAGCCCGCATGGTTGTGGGCTTTCGGCTAGTCGGGGCGGCGAGCTTCGGGGAGCTTGCGACGAGCGAGGACCGCGTCAGCGGCCGCAGCTCTCACTCGCGACCTCCTGAACCCCATTCAACTGCTCCCCGCGCCAAGAAACAGACGCCGTGGACCCCATATGGACCCCACGGCGGTCTGGAAACTGCGGATTGTCAATGCGCCCGGGAGGATTCGGGGAGCGAGCTTCAACGATACCTCTAGGACTCTTTCGTATCCCCGCGTCTCCGCACGTTCGTGACTCGATGTGACTGCCAATTCGAGAGCTTCTGGCCCGACTGAGACTCGACTCCCATTAGGCTGTCGGAACCCCGTCGAGGAGGTTGTTGATCATCACCGTGATGGAGCTGGCGGGTCGCTGACGCCCTTGAGGACTACGGATCGCTCGAGTAGGGTTCGTGAGTCTCTTGAGCTCGGCGACACGGGAGGTACTCAATGATTCGCTGGCTCGCCGGCTCGGTCGTGTTTGCGTCCCTGATCGGTGGCGGTCCGACCGGCCTGAATGGTCAGCCCACGGGCCAGACGGCGATCGTCGGCGTCACGATCGTTGACGTGACGGCGGGTGAGCTACGGCCCGGGATGACCGTCGTCATCTCGGGCGATCGGATCGCCGCGGTCGGCCGAGCGGATGCCGTGGACGTTCCGCCGGGAGCGACCCTGCTTCCCGGCGAGGGTCGCTTCCTGATCCCCGGCCTCTGGGACATGCATATCCACTACAGCGGCCGTGCGCGCCAGTTCGACCTGCCCCTCTACATCGCGAACGGGGTTACCGGCGTCCGCGACATGTCGGGTGACTGCGAGACCCCTTGCGTCGGTTATCCGAGCCTCGAAACCCGGCGCGGGTGGAGGGCCGAGATTGAGACAGGAGCGCTGGTCGGCCCGCGCGTCATCGCTTCCAGCATGCTGTTCGATGGACCGGCGCCCATGTGGCCCACCTCCTATGCCCTCACGGACGCGAACGAAGGACGAGCGAAGGTTCACCGAGCTCGAGCCCGCGGAGCTGACTTCCTCAAGATCTACGGGATGCCGAAAGGCGTCTACCTCGCCGTTCTCGACGAGGCGCACTCGATCGGCATGGATGCGGTCGGACACGTGCCTGCCGGCGTGACCGTCGCGGAAGCCTCTGCGGCCGGGCAGAAGAGTTGGGAGCACTTCGACGGGACCGAGCTCCTGTCCTGTTCCTCGCGTCGGGGGGCGGCGGAGCGGCTGCGCGCGGCCTATCGGGACGATCGGTCCCGCGAAGCGCTCGACGCATACCGCCGGGTCCTCGTGGAGTCGTTCGATGAGGCTGCCTGCGCTCCCTTCTTCGAGCTCCTGAAGGAGAACGGAACCTGGCACGTCCCGACGCTGGCCTATTACCTGTCGAGCTCACGGCCCGACGATGCCGTCGCCGCGACCGCCGAACGGGCGTCGTACCTCCCGTTCGTCCCATGGAGCAGTGGAGTGGAGGTGAGCGACGAGCGGGAAGCCCTGATGCGGCGCTACTTCTCGCTGCGGCTCGCCTACGTCGGCGCGGCGCATCGAGCCGGTGCCGCGCTGCTCGCCGGCACCGATCCCTGGAACGAGCACGTGTCGGCGGGCTTCAGCCTGCACGACGAACTCGGACTTTTCGTGGAGGCGGGTCTGTCGCCGCTGGACGCGCTTCGAACCGCGACGTCCGCGCCCGCCGAATTCTTCGGGCGCGAACACGAGCTCGGCGCCATCAAGGCCGGATACCTCGCCGACCTCGTGCTGCTGGACGCGAACCCGGCCGAGGACATCGCCAACACTCGGCAGATCTCGGCGGTCGTCGCCAACGGCAGGGTATTCGATCGGGGTGCGCTCGAGGAGCTTCTGGCCGGCGTGGTCCGAGCCAAGGCGGACGCCGCGCTTCGGGGGCCCCGACCCGTCAACCGACTCGTCTGGATCGATCGTCGGGGCAATACGGAACCGGTGCCCGTCGAGCCGAGCGACTACAGGTTCCCTCGGCTCTCCCCGGATGGACGTCACGTCGCCTTTATGACGGTCCACGGCAGCGGAAGCAGCCACATCTGGCTCGCGGACCTGGCCACCGGCGAGCTGGAGCAGATGACGTTTGAAGGCACACGTAACTTTATTCCCGTTTGGTCTCTGGACGGCCGGTGGATCTACTTCGCCTCCGATCGAGGGGGTGATCCGGACATCTGGAGAATGCCGAGCGACGGGTCGGGCTCGGCCGAGATCATCTATCAGGCCGCCGGTCCACAGGTTCCCGGTTCGATCTCCCCCGATGGAGCCTGGCTGGCGTTTGAAGGGAACTTCGCCGGGGAATCACAGAGCAGGGACATCGGGCTCGTCCCGTTGACCGGTGGCGGCGAGGCCCGATTGCTGACGGACACGCCGCGAGCCGGCGAGTGGGCACCCAGCATTTCTCCGGATGGGCGTTTCATCGCCTTCCATGCCTGGGAGGGCGGCATGGCTCAGGTGTACGTGCAGGAGATTGCGACGGGGGAGCGCTGGGTGGTCTCGGCCGAGGAAGGCATCCCCGCACAGTCGCCGCTCTGGACGCGAGGGGGCGCCGAGATCGTGTTCATGCTGGGGAGCAGAGGGCAGGCACAACCCTTCGCCGTCGACGTTACGTACGGTCCGGAACCGTCCTTTTCTCCACCGCGGCAGATCTTCGAGCGGCCTCCCGGCGCGCGGGCGTACGACGTCACACCCGACGGCGAGCGCTTCCTGGTGGTGCAGGCCGTTCCGCAGGGGGAGTAAGCGCCCGAGCGGCCCACCGCGGGATTATTGCCCACATGCTGTTCGGGAAATGCGCCCGGGAGAATTCGGGGCCGCAGCGAAGCAAGGCCAGCGAGGATCGCGAAGCGACCGCAGCTCTATCCCCAACCTCCTGATCCGTAGTCAGGTCAGGAAGGGGCCTGTTTACAGTGTTCTCCCCTACGTTTCAGGGACTTGTACCGTATTCTCCGGTAGAGTCTCGGCCCCGATACCCGAGAATCCTGTACTCAAACTCGTACGAGGTCTCGTCCAGCCCCACCCAACTGACCCGTCCTCGCGGTACTCGTCTCGACCGACCGCTACAGCTTAGACGCCCAACTGCACTGGTTGCACCGGCATGCCAGATTAAGAATCTGCCGTGTCCTCGATCGAATCGATGTCGAATTCCTTCATCCTCCGCCACAATGTCGTCCGACCAATTCCGAGCAGTGTGGCCGCGCGTCTGCGGTTACCGCCCGTCAGTTCAAGAGCTCGACGTATCCGTTCGCTTTCGTCGTCGATCTCAAGCAGCGCAGCCCCGGCCGTGGACAGTGCGGAAGACGCCCGAAGCTGCGGCTGATCTGCCGGGGCTGTGAGGAGGCCAGAGGCTACTTGCTCGGGGAGGTCATCCACTTCGATGCGATCCGATTTCGATATGATAACGGCCCGCTGAACCACATTCTCTAGTTCGCGGACGTTGCCGGGCCAGACATATTCAAGGAGTTTGCGGGTGACTTCGCTTGACATGCCCGACAGGTTCTTGCCGAAACGATTCGCGTATTTCCTTAGGAAGTGATCCGCGAGCAGTACGACATCGTTTCCGCGAGCTCTCAAGGGAGGCAGCGCGACAGATACGACGCCGACCCGGTAGTAGAGATCCTCCCGAAAGGTCTTCTCGCGCACCATCCGCTCCAAGTCACGGTTCGTCGCCGTGAGCACGCGGACCTTCACTCGACGGGTACGGGTCTCACCCAGGCGCTTGATCTCGCCCTCCTGAAGCGCGCGCAGGATCTTCGTTTGCGCTGTCAAGGCGAGATCTCCCACCTCATCGAGGAACAGAGTGCCCCCTGACGCAGCCTCGAACACGCCAGGGTTCGCCCGAGTTGCCCCCGTGAACGCGCCCTTCGCATACCCAAACAGTTCGGCCTCCTGGAGGTTTTCGGGCAACGCGCTGCAGTTGACGGCAATGAACGGTGCGTCCGAGCGGGGCGATTGCTCATGGAGTGTGCGGGCCAGCAACTCCTTTCCAGTGCCGCTTTCGCCAAGGATCAGAACTGTCGTGTCGTGGGGTGCAACGAGGGCCGCAAGATCGAGGGCTTCGTTGAATGCCTTGCTCGCTCCAATCAACTTGCTACGAGCACGACCTAACTCGAGATCTGATTCCAGCCGCGAGATCTTGCGCTCCCTGGATCGCAGCGTGCGTTTCTGCTGACTAATCGTCTGCAGCAGATCCTGGAGCAGCCGTGGCAGGTGCTCAGGCTCGTAGTCGGAGGACTCGCGCCGGGTGGCGTCAGGCATTTCATCGGCGAAGCCCGCGGTATACCGACACCGCTCATGACCCATCGCGACGCACTCGGTCTCCATTACCGTCGTCGGACGTCCGGCGGCAGCGGACGAGTGTCCAGTGGCGTAGCCGACCAGATTCCAGCACACTGGCTCTTCGCTCTTCCCGAGCACGTCAAGGTGCTGTTCCGCCTCGAACGAGTTCTCCCAGTACCCTTCGGCATGGAAGAACCCGCGATCCAGGTCGATCACGGAGTCCTCTGGAATCCCGACGACCCTTGCCATGCCCTCGAGCGCGTGGAGCGCGGGGCCAAGACCCATGTGGCGCGTGCCGGTGGCCTCAGGGAATCGCTCAGCCAAGGCCAATCCGTCCGCAAGTCCCGCCGCGTGACCGAATCGCTTCATCAAACCGCGCGCTCGGTCCCACCCGAGCGTCTCAATGAGCTCTTTCCTCAAGGCACCAAGGGCGCAAGCGGAGAACAGGACCATGCGGTAGCCCTTGAGCGAAATCGCTCCGCGGTTGGGTTCGAACTCCAAAACGTCGGCGAGATTGATTTCAGGTGCGTCGACCACGTATCGCCTCAGGTGAAACGTTCCGTTGGAACACTAGTCGTTCCAACGGAACACATCTGGAACGATTTCGCAAGCTGCGCATCTGGTTCCAGTATCACGTAACAATGTGTCATTTATACAATTATGTACCAGTCGACTTGTTGGCACGGACACTGCCTTGCTGAGGAGTCAGCTGCAGTAGGGCTGACAAAGGAGCAAGAAGATGGTTCGCATTCGCAAATCGACCGAGCGCGGCCGCTCACAGCACGGCTGGCTGGACTCCCGTCATACGTTCTCGTTCGCCGACTACTACGACCCCAAGCAAATGGGTTTCCGATCGCTGCGCGTTCTAAATGAAGACAGGGTGCGACCAGGAGCTGGCTTCGGAGAGCACCCGCACCAGGACATGGAAATCATCTCCTACGTGCTGGACGGCGCGCTGACCCACCGGGACAGCATGGGGAACGTCTCGACGCTCACTGCGGGGGACGTTCAGGTGATGACCGCAGGATCCGGTGTGCGCCACAGCGAGTGGAACCCTTCGGTCGAGGAGCCCACACACTTCCTCCAGATCTGGGTCATGCCCGAGGGCAAGGGGCTAAGCCCGAGCTACGAGCAGCGGCACGTGGACGAGGACGAGAAGGGTGGCCGCCTGGCTTTGATCGCATCGCCGGCTCGCGAGACGGACGGGCTCACGATCCATCAAGACGTAAGCCTGTACGCCACCGTCCTCAGGCCAGGTGAACGGGTACAGCACCAGATGGCTCCGGGTCGACACGCTTGGGTCCAGATCATCGATGGCCGGGTGACCGTGAACGGGCACGCGCTCGAGGCGGGAGACGGGACTGCTATCAGTGAAGAGTCCGAGGTAGCGATCGCGGCGGAAACATCCGCCGAGGCGCTCCTGTTTGATCTCGCTTAACTCGATGCCAAACCCCTGCCGCATGCCAGCGCCATCGCGGTACGAGCAGCACCTGGGAACGCTCATGGGGTCACGGAGGGCCGACCACGACACGAGATCAATCCTCGGATCGCCGCCATAGTCGGAACACCGCACGCAGACAGGTGCGCGGCGTAGGCCGCTGCTTACTCCAGATAGGGAGAGGGCCGTTGTTCCCGGATTACATACGCTTCTCCGAACGATATGGACCGCGTGCGCGGCTTCCGAAGAGCGGCCGTCGCTGGCGACCGCCCGTTTCGTTGTTGTTGGCGTTGCTCATCGGCGGCTGCACGCGCGCGCCTGACCAGGACGCCGACCTGATCGTGTTCAACGCCCGCGTGAGCACGATGGACACGGCGCGAACCATGGTTTCGGCGGTCGCCGTCGCGGATGGGAGGATTCTGCGGGTAGGAGGCGACGAGGAGGCTCTAGGGTTGCGGGGTCCCCATACGCAGGTCGTCGATGCTGGGGGCCGCCGCTTGATTCCGGGGCTCAACGACTCGCATCTGCACGCCGTACGCGGCGGTCGTTTCTACAACCTGGAGTTGCGGTGGGATGGTGCGACCACGCTCACACGGGCCCTTGACATGGTGCGTGAACAGGCCGAGCGGACGCCGGACGGGCAGTGGGTGCGTGTAATCGGAGGGTGGAGCCCGCACCAGTTCGAGGAAGGGCGAATGCCCACCACCGAGGAGCTCAACCGGGTCGCCCCGAATACGCCCGTAGCCGTGCTGTTCCTCTACAGCCAGGGGTTCCTCAATCGCGCTGCGATCGACGCCCTGGGCATCGATGGAGATACGTTGCCGCCCGTGGGCAGTCGCTTCGAGCGGGGCGCCGATGGCCGGCCAACGGGGGTGCTTCTGGCCGAGCCCAACCCGACGATCCTCTATCAGACCATTGGTGCGCTACCTCCGATGTCTCTCGAAGAACAGGTGAATTCTACGAGACACTTCTTCAGGGAATTGAACCGATTCGGACTGACAAGTGCGATCGACGCTGGCGGCGGCGGACATGTGTTCCCGGAGAACTACGAGGCCACGAAGACCTTGGCGGAGCGCGGTGAGCTGCCGCTGCGCATCTCCTTCTACCTCTTCCCCCAGAGGCCGGGGAGAGAGTTCGAAGACTTCGAGGAATGGATGTCCAGCAACGACGTGGACCAGAACGGCGCCAGGGCGCTGCCCGACGGTTACACGCTCGAAGGCGCCGGGGAGTTCCTAGTCTGGTCAGCTGGCGATTTCGAGAACTTCCTAGCGCCCCGCCCCGAGCTGGCCGAGCGTGAGAACTGGAGCCAGGAGCTGGAGAGGGTGACCCGGCTGCTGGTCCAGAACCGGTGGCCATTTCGCATTCATGCCACCTACGGGGAATCGATCTCACAGATCCTCGACGTCTTCGAACGAATAGACGAGGAGCTCGCCTTCAACGGGCTCCGCTGGGCTCTGGACCATGCCGAGACCATCTCCCGAAGCGACATCGAGAGGGTGAAGGCCCTTGGGGGCGGTATCGCCGTTCAGGATCGGATGGCCTTTGCTGGGGAGTACTTCCGCGACCGCTATGGCGAAGCGGCGGCGGCAACGACACCACCCCTCCGTGAGCTAATCGAAAGCGGGGTTCCGCTTGGAGTGGGTACCGATGGGACCCGTGTGTCCAGCTACAACCCGTGGCTTTCGCTCTACTGGATGGTGAGCGGAAGAACGGTCGGCGGGACCCTCCTGTACGGGCCGGAAAACACGCTAACGCGAGAGGAGGCGTTGAGGCTCTACACGGTCGGGAGTGCCTGGTTTTCGGGAGAAGAAGGGGTCAAGGGCATGTTGTCTCAAGGCCGTTATGCAGACATGTCCTTGCTCAGCGCGGATTACTTCGAAGTGGCTGAGGAGGACATCCGACACATCGAGTCGGTTCTTACAATCGTCGGGGGTGAAGTCGTCTACGGTGCCGAGGAGTTTGCCACGCTCGCGCAGCCGCTCCCGCCAGTGAGCCCTGAGTGGTCCCCGGTGGCTCGCTTTGGCGGGTACCAGCAATCGCAGCGTGGCAGATAGATCGCCAGTGCCGACGGTTCGGCTCAGCGGGAGAACGTCAAATGAGATCCAAGGAGGACGCCATGCTCAGGGTAGAAGGATTCTGGAGAGTTACGCGGTCGCTGATGGCGACGACGGCGGCCGCGCTCATTCTGCTGGTCGGTGCGAGACCTGCAGATTCACAGATTTGGGATCCGAACACGGTCGACCTGTCCCTGCGTGAGCTGGCGCCAGGTGTCTACGCCGTGGTGGATTCAAGGGCCGACGAAGCCAATCCGATGGGCCAACCCCTCGCCACCTCAGGTGGCTTCATCGTCGGTGAACGCGGGGTACTGGTCGTGGAATCGATGATCAACAGCCGGCTCGCGGGACAGCTGCTCAGTCACATCCGACGGGTTACGGAGAAGCCAATTCGGTATGTGGTCAACACGAGTTACCACGGGGACCATTCGTACGGGAATTACGTCATGCCGGCGAGCGCCGTGATCGTCCAGCATGAACGCACCCAGCAGTATATCGCTGAGAACTTCTCGGCGGACGTGGCGTTCATGATCGAGAACTTCGGTGCTGCTCGAGGAATGGAAGAGGTCATTCCCCGCTCCCCTGACATCGTCTTGCGTGGTACCGACGATCTCGTCATCGACCTTGGGGGAACGACGATCGAGATCAAGTACTTCGGGTTCGCGCAGACGGACGGGGATGTGTGGGTATGGCTGCCGAACGAGAAGGTCTTCTTCACGGGCAACCCGGTGATCGCTGAACCACCTGCCATTCCCTGGCTCCTCGATGGAAAACACGCCGAGAGTCTGGCGACGATGAAGGGGATTCGTGGATTCCTACCCGAGGATGCCGTCATCGTCCCAGGACACGGTCGTCCGGTTCGCCCCGCAGATCTCGACTTCTCGATCGAGTACTTGGAAGCGTTGGATGCGTCGGTACGCCAGGCCCTTGCAGACGGATTGACCCTGGAACAGACCGTTGAAGCGGTCAGGCTCCCGGACTTCCAAGGCTACACGATCTTCGACTGGGTGCATTCGCAGGTAAATGTACCCGCCGCGTACAGGGACCTAGGAGCTGCTCCTGGCCGCTGAGCCGGGCGCCACCGCACAGCAACGAACCCAGCCCGATCCTCTACGTCCAGGGCGCGTAGCCAGCGAGGAAGCGCAGATGAACTCCAAGTGCGAACACCTCGATCAGATCCGTGACGTCACGCCGTCCGCCGAAGGGTGTGAGGAATGCCTGAAGACCGGCGGCTCGTGGGTCCATCTACGGATGTGCCTACTGTGCGGGCACGTGGGGTGTTGTGACTCGTCACCCGGCAGACACGCTACGGCTCATTTCATGGAATCGGGGCACCCGATCATGCGGTCCATTGAGCCGGGCGAGACTTGGCGATGGTGTTATGTGGATGAAACAACGCTCTAGCGGCAAGGAGGTCCGAGCGGTGCCTGCCCGAGCAGTCCTACACGCGGGAGATTCTGCATGAATTCACTCGAAGCAACGGACATCCGGGTCTCGGCCGTGATCGGCACGGCCCGGCCCGGCAACTACACGTCAAAAGCGGTGCACCTGGTCGTGGACGAGATCGAGAATCACCGGAACTACTCCTGCGAGATCATCGATCCCGCGCGCCTCGAACTCCCTGGACCGGGAGCCGACACCTCCGAAGATGCACAGTGCCTCCGAGAGACCATCGGTGAATCGATCGGTGTCGTTCTTGCTACCCCCGAATACCACGGGAGCTTCTCGAGCACGATCAAGCTCGTGATCGAGAACCTCGGTTTCCCCTCCGTTCTCGCCGGAAAGCCGGTTGCACTGCTCGGCGTGGCCGCCGGCAGCATCGGCGCGATCAAGTCCCTCGAGGCCTTGAGGGGTGTTTGTTCACATGTCGGGGCGATCGTCCTTCCCGGGCCCGTCTCCGTGGCGAGGGTCCAAGAAGTCTTTGATGAAGAGGGCAACTGTCTCGATGAAGCCGTCGAGCAGCAGGTCCGAGGGCTTGGGACAGGGTTGATAGGCTACATCGACCGGCATGTATGCCCAGCCCGATCGTTGGAGGGGATGGTTCGAGCAGGTGCGGTCTAACCCGGAAGAAAGAAGCCCCAGAGGAGAGACGTGAATAGCTCCCGAAACGTTGTGCGGTTCTCGGGGCATGTGGTGATCGAGGAGCGAGGGGACCGCCGAGATCGGGACCCGGAGGAGGGGAAGCCTTGAGCGTGTACGCGCCAAAACCGAGAGCAGGCCGCCCGGGCCCGATGAGTGTCGGACCGCTCGTCGGGAGGGTCCGCGTGATCTTGTTGGTTGGGGGGGCGAGTCTCTCGCCGTTTGCGCCGGATCGCGTCGCGGCCCAGGACCGAGAGGACAGCGAGGCCGCGGAGCGGCCACCGCTTCACCTGATGCGAGCCGAGGAAGACTACTCGTATCTGCGCCGCGGCTCGTCGTTCGCGCCCGACGCCTTCGACGCCCTGAAGTTCATCCCACTCGCCGCGGACGGAGGGATCTATCTCACGTTAGGGGGGGAGTTCCGACCTCGAGTCGAGTTCTTCGAACACCCCGACTGGACGGTCGACCGGGAGGGGTTCTACTCGCAAAGGCTCTCGCTTCACGCGTCCGCAAACCTCGGGGAGAACGTCCGCCTATTCGGTGAGGTGTACCACGGCCTCCTGAGCCGCGGAGAGCCGGAGTTCGCCGAAGACGACGATCTAGACCTGCATCAAGGGTTCATCGATCTACGCGTTGGAACGGGCGATTCTGAAGCCGTGGCCCTGCGGCTCGGTCGTCAGGAGCTTAGCTACGGTTCCGCCCGGCTCGTCGGTCTTCGCGAAGGGCCCAACATCCGGCGGTCCTTCGACGCGGGTCGCGTGATCTACTCGGCACCGTCAGTTCGCCTCGAGGGATTCATCGGGACCGAGGTGCGTCTGGAGCCGGGGATCTTCGACAACAGCAGAAACAGGGACATGTTGTTCTGGGGAGCCTTCGGCGCCTTCACATTACCGTTCTTAACCGGCAACAATGAGCTTTACTACTTGGGGTTCGATGTCGAGCAGGCCAGTTTCGACGCGACCACCGGCGCTGAGACCAGGCACACGATCGGGTTGCGCCGGTCGGGTATGCTGGGCTCTTCATTCCGGTACAACACCGAGATCATGTACCAGTTCGGTAAGTTCGCGGGGCGAAACATCTCGGCGTTCGCGATCGAGACCGACTATCACTATCGCCTGAACAGGGTGACCCTCCGACCGGAGCCTGGCGTCAAGCTCGATTACATCAGTGGGGACCGGGATCCCGACGATGGTACGCTCAACACGTTCAATCCGTTGTTCACCAACCCAGCCTACTTCGGTCTTCTGACTCAGATCACCCCGATGAACCTCCTCGATGTCCACCCGTCGCTCGGCTTGGAGCTGGCTGAGGGGATCGAGCTCGTGCTGGATTGGGACGTCTTCTGGCGGGCCGCCCTCGAGGATGGGCTCTACAGCCCCCCACGCTTCTTGGCAAGGGAAGGCGACTCGACTCAACCCCGGTTCATCGGACACCAACCGGGCTTCGAGCTCGTCTACCGGGTCAATCGGCACGTGACTTGGCGTGGAGAAGCCTCCTACTTCTTGTCCGGTCCGTTCATCGAGGAAAGTGGCGAGTCCAGGAACATCCTCCACCTGGCGTCCACCATGTCATTCAAGTTTTGAGCCCAAGTTTCACGTTGATGACAGGAGATGACTCATGAGTGAGACGCACGAACTTCTGACACCGGAGAACTCGCTGCTCGCCCTAATCGATTATCAACCGCAGATGGTCTTCGGAGTCGCCAGCCACGATCGGCAACTGGTAATCAACAACGTGACCGGCCTCGCGAAAGCGGCCAAAGCCTTCGAGATTCCCACGATTCTCACCGCGGTCGAGAGCCAGGGCTTCTCGGGGCTGAAGACGCCCCAGCTGCTCGACATCTTCCCGGACCAAGAGCCGATCGAACGTTCAAGCATGAACTCGTGGGAAGACGACGCCTTCCGCGCCGCCGTCGACTCGACCGGCCGAACGAAGCTGATCCTGAGCGCCCTGTGGACGGAGGTGTGCCTCACGTTCCCGGCCATTGAAGCAGTTCGCGACGGCTACGATGTCTACGCAGTCACCGACGCGTCTGGAGGCACTTCAGTCGAGGCTCACGAGATGGCGATCCAGCGCATGATCCAGGCCGGGGTCACGCCGGTAACCTGGATCCAAGTCGTTCTCGAGTGGCAGAGGGACTGGGCGCGTAAGGAGCACTACGACGAAGTGCTAGCGATCATGCGCGACCACGCCGGCGCCTACGGTCAGGGCATCGAATACGCCTACACGATGGTCCACGGGGCCGCACCCAGTCGTGCCCTCGAGCCAGTAGGAACGTGACTCACTGGGCGACAACGCGAATGAACCGCCACACCAACGTGATCCATGCGCGGCATAAGCAGTCTGCTCTCCCCGCCGGGCCGTCACAGCGAAGGTGCTGCGTAACCGAAGGGCGTACCGAGCCACGAAGATGGAAGGAGGTTGCGTGGAGGGACCGCATCAGATCAAACGGGATCCCGCTCGACTGAGTGAGACCAATCGAGTTGAGGCGTTCAGCGACGGGGTCCTAGCTATCGTGATTACGCTGCTCGTGATCGAGGTGCGGCCACCCGAGACGGAACATGGCCAGCTTCTCGCCGGCCTCCTCGCGCAGTGGCCCTCATACCTGGCCTATCTGACCTCGTTCATCTACGTCGGCGTCATCTGGCTGAATCACCACGTGCTGTTCAACCGGATCGCACGGGTCGACAGGGGCTTGACTCTCGCCAACTTGGTGCTGTTGCTGACGACCGCATTCCTGCCCTTCCCAACGGCAGTGCTCGCCGACAGCATTCAAGAAGGGGATCCCGCAAACATGAGCGTCGCGATCGCGCTGTACGCGCTAGTCGCCGGCCTCATGTGCGTCTCCTGGTTTTTGATCTTCGTCTACCTTTCTCGACACCCCCGACTCTTGGCCGGGGTCGAAGCGTCCTTCTTTCGCGCGGAGTTGATTCGTCCGCTGATGGGCATGCTCGGGTACGCGGTGGCTGGAGCAATCGGGCTCTTTGCACCGGTTGTCGTGCCGCTAACGGTCTTCCTTATGCTGCCGGCGTTCTACTACCTGACGGCGCACGGAATACGCCACGCGGGACCCGTTCGCGCCAGCTGAGTTCATCGAGAACTACGCGATCAGAGGAGGTCACCGTGTCCATTAGACCCGTGAAACGTCTAATCAAGGCCAAGCCAACCGTCGAAGGCGCCGGCGTTCGTCTGGATCGTGCGTTCGGTTTCGGGGATCCGTCCGAGTTCGACCCCTTCCTCCTACTCGATGATTTCCGCAACGAACGGCGGGAGGACTACTTGGCGGGCTTTCCGTGGCACCCTCATCGCGGCATCGAGACCGTTACCTACGTTCTTGCCGGGACTGTGGAACACGGCGACAGCCTCGGAAATCGCGGAATCGTCGGAGCCGGTGACATTCAATGGATGACAGCCGGGAGCGGCATCGTCCATCAGGAGATGCCTGAGGGCGACAACGAAGGTCGCATGCATGGATTCCAGCTTTGGGTCAACCTCCCTTCCTCGCTGAAGATGACGCCGCCGCGGTATCAGGGGGTCCGCGCGAGCGACATTCCGGTCGTTACCGATGACGATGGAACACAGGTTCGAGTCATCTGCGGGAACTTCTGGGGTGAGAGAGGCCCGGTGGATGGAATCGCCGCGGATCCGATCTACCTGGACGTGTCCGTGCCACCCGGGACCAGGAGGTCCCTGCCCGTGGAGACCGCCAGACATGCGTTCAGCTACGTGTTTGATGGTGCCGGGAAGTTCTGCAACGCTTCGGCGCCGCTCGCAGTGCCGACCGAAGGTACTGGCTGGGCCGACACCTCACTTCCGGCCGAAGCCGACAATCGATCACTCATTCTGTTCGATCGTGGGGACGATGTCATCGTGCAGACCAAAGACGAAGGCATTCGATTCCTGCTCGTCTCGGGGAAGCCGCTCCAAGAGCCCGTGGCGTGGTACGGGCCGATCGTAATGAACACGCAGAACGAACTGCGCGAAGCCTACGATGAGTTGCAGCAGGGGACGTTTCTGAAAACCACCGGACGATAGCGTATAAAGTGGATTGGGCGGCGTTTTCGCTTTCCACGCATGACGTGCCGATCGAGGCGGGCCGCGAGCGCCGGGTTCGAAACAGCTCGGTTCGTCGATCCCATCGAGGAACGGCGCCGCGCGGCAGAGACCGCCAACGCTTGAGAAAGAAGACTCCGAACCATGAACGATAGCCAGAAACTTCAGGTCCTCTGGGCGAAGCAGGAGATCACCGAAGTGATGTACCGTTTCGCCCGTGCCCTTGACCGCATGGATGGCGACCTGATGAAGGGGTGCTACTGGGAGGATGCGATTGAGGAGCATCAGGACCCGATCTTCCCCGACCTATTCTTCTACGACGGAAACGCCTGGGAGTTCGTCCCGATCGCCATGGAGGGCTTCCATTCCCTGAAGGCGACGCAGCACCGTATTAGCAACCCGCTCATCGAGCTCGACGGCGACACGGCGCGAGCCGAATGCTACGTCTGGGCCTACCACGTCGGCAAGGAGGAGGGCGTTGACAAGGAAGGCATCCTCGGCGGTTGTCATGATTTTTTCTTCCGCCGCCGCGGTGACGAGTGGCGCATCCAACATCGCTCGACCGTCTTCGACTGGAACCAGAACCAGAGCGCGAGCGCCATCTGGAGCCAGAACTACTCAGACAAGTACCGCGGCAGACGGGGAACGGACGACCCCAGCTACGAATACATCGGAAGAGGTGCCCGAAGCGGCGGCTCGGGAGTGAAGCCATGACAGGGATTCCCGGGCTCCGAGGCGCCGATCATATCGGCTTTACGGTTCCCGACCTGGAGGAAGCGGTGCGCTTCTTCGTCGACGTGATCGGTTGCGATGAGGTCTTCTCGCTCGGGCCGTTCCGAGATGACGATGGAGGTTGGATGGCCGAGAACCTCAACGTCGATCCCCGGGCGATCATCCCCGGTATTCGCATGCTCCGATGCAAGAACGGCGCGAACATCGAAATCTTCGAGTACGAAGCGAAGGGTCAGCAACGTAGCCAGCCTCGCAACAGCGATATCGGCGGCCATCACATCGCTTTCTACGTGGAAGATATGAGCTCGGCCGTTGAGCATCTCCGGTCGCATGGCGCACAGATCCAGGGCGAACCCAAGGTCATGACCGAGGGGCCCAATGCCGGTCTGAGCTGGGTCTACTTCCTTACGCCCTGGGGCATGCAGCTCGAACTGGTTTCGGCCCCTAGAGGCATGGCCTACGAGACGGAGACGGACCGCCGCCTTTGGCAACCAACTCCGGGAGCGGAATGACGAGCTGCTTGAGAGGTCGACGCCGAGTTCTTGAGGTTGCAGTCGATACGCTTCAGCATGGAGCTGCCAACAGGACTGTAACCACGTAACGACACCAGGGAGAAACGTGTAGAGTGGCGCTCCTGTAGGTCCGGCTATCGCGACCGCGCTGCTACTCGTACCTGAGTGCCTCGATCGGGTCCAGTGATGAAGCCTGCCGAGCGGGGTAGAACCCGAAGAAGATCCCGATCGCCCCCGAGAACAGGAGCGCGATGATCACCGTGGTGGGCGAGATGGTGGTGCTCCACCCCGTGAACTGACCGAGGAGCCGAGCGCCGCCAAAGCCGAGTGCGACCCCTAGCAGGCCGCCGATCGCGCTCATCACGACGCTTTCGACCAGGAACTGCGTCAGCACGTCTGAGCTGCGGGCGCCGATGGCCAGCCGCACCCCGATCTCGCGCGTCCGCTCGGTCACCGAGACAAGCATAATATTCATGATCCCGATTCCGCCCACGACGAGCGAGATGCCCGCGATGGCCGACAGAAGCAGGGTCATGACCTGGGTCGTATCCTGGGCCGCGTCGGCAAGGTCCGCCTGATTGCGGACTGTGAAGTCGTCCTCCTCCCACTCTGCCAGCTCGTGCGATTCGCGCATGATGAGCCGGATCTCCGCCTGCGCGGACGGGATCTCATCGGGAGAGAACGTGCTGGCCAAGATCTGCGGAATGAAGCTCCGGCCCGAGAGCCGCGTCTGGACGGTCGTGTAGGGCGCTAGGATCACGTCGTCCTGGTCGTCCCCCTCAGCGGACTGCCCTTTGGGCTCGAGGACACCGATGATCTGGAACGGTACGTTCCGGAGCTGGATCTGCTCGCCTACCGGGTCGCTGTCGGGGAAGAGCTGTTCCGCCACAGTCTGCCCAAGGACGGCGACCCGGCGCGCCGCACGCTCATCGTTCTCATCGAAGAACGTGCCGTTCGTCGTCTCCCAGTCGCGGATGAGGGCGTAGTCGGTGGAGACCCCGTTGATTCGGGTGTGCCAGTTCCCCTGGCCGCCGATGACCTGCGATCCGGTGGCGATGATGGGCGATACGCCGGAAAGGAGCATGGCCTCGCGCTCAAGCTTCTCTACGTCGTCAACCGTGAGCCGGTTGAGGCTCCCCGCACCGCGGCTCACTCCACCCTGATTGCTTGAGCCCGGCGCGATCACGAGGAGGTTCGTGCCCAGGTTATCGATCTGCGTCCGGATCTGGCCTTGCGCGCCCTGCCCAATCGCCACCATCAGGATCACGGCCCCGACGCCGATGATGATCCCGAGCATGGTAAGGAGCGTGCGGAGTTTGTTCTTGAGGATGCTCTCTGCGGCCACCTTGGTCAGTACCGAGACCTTCACAGCGCCACCTCCGTGATGTCCTGCACGTCCAGGTCCGGAAGCCTCTCCAAATCGTCGCGTGCGATCCGCCGGTTCAAGACGGGCTCGTCGGCGATCACCTTGCCGTCGCGCATCCGGAGGATCCGCTTGCAGTAGAGGGCGATGTCCGACTCGTGTGTGACGATGAGGACGGTGATCCCCTGGTCGTTCAGATCCTGGAACAGCCTTATGACGTCCACCGAGGTGCGACTGTCCAGGTTTCCCGTCGGCTCGTCCGCCAGGATGATGGAAGGCTGACCCACCAAGGCGCGGGCGATCGCCACGCGCTGTTGCTCGCCGCCCGAGAGTTCGTTGGGCACGTGGTCCATCCGATCTTCCAGACCAACTCGCACGAGCGCCTCGGCCGCGGCCTTGCGGCTGTCGATCTTCCGGCCCGACCGATCGTACAGGAGGGGCAGCTCCACGTTGTCGATCGCCAGCGTGCGCGATAGGAGGTTGAAGCTCTGGAACACGAAGCCGATGCGCTGGTTCCGGATATCGGCGAGCTGGTTCTTGTCCAACTGGTCGACGCGGATACTGTCGAGCTCGTAACTGCCCGCCGTCGGCTTATCGAGACAGCCGAGAATGTTCATCAACGTCGACTTGCCGGATCCGGACGCGCCCATGATGGCCACGAACTCGCCCTTGCGGATCGTGACGTCAACTCCGTCGAGGGCCCGCACCTGGGTGCGGCCGGTAGCGTATATGCGGGCCAGACCACTCGTCCGGATGATGATGTCGCCAACATCCGCCGCGCGTACAGTGTGGGAGCTGTTCATGCTCGCCTGCCCATTCCCCGCGGACCTAGAATCCACGCCCAGGGCGATTCTGTGACTGCTGTTGCTGGAACGGATTGATCGAAGCGGCTTCCGCCGACGTGATGACCACGCTGGCGATGACCTGCATCCCGGGCTCGAGCCCGCGGCCGGCGACCTGCGTGGATTGCCCGTCGGTTACCCCCGGGCGCACACGCATGACCTGAAGGAGTCCCTCCTCGTCCACGTACCAGAGTTGGCTGGCGTTGCCGCTGGCACGACCGGCGAAACCGCCCAGGCCACCCTCGCGCCCGCCGACCCCCGCTTGACCACCCCGTCTCTGCCCCCCCTGCGCGAAGCGCTCACGCGGCCCAGCACGCACTGAGTCGGAGTCGCTCTCGCCCACCTCCTTGGGGATGGTTCCCTCGCTCAGCGCACGCTGACGCTCGTGGACCTCTTCCAGCATGGCCTGCGTCGGCTGGAAACGCAGGGCAGCGTTCGGAACCTTCAGAACCTCTTCCACCTTCTCGACGACGAAATCGACCGTCGCGGTCATGCCCGGGAGCAACTTGCCGTCATCATTCCGGACGCTGACGACAACCGTGTAATTCACGACATTCTCCTGCACGGCTGATTCGAGCCGAACCTGCCGCACGGTCCCGCTGAAGGTTTCGTCGGGATGGG
This sequence comes from Gemmatimonadota bacterium, assembly GCA_039589195.1. Lineage (GTDB taxonomy): Bacteria > Gemmatimonadota > Gemmatimonadetes > Palauibacterales > Palauibacteraceae > JBDHAC01. The sequence goes on from JBDHHV010000020.1 coordinate 31,000, forward strand.
CCTGCACGGTGAATCGCGCCTCCTGCCCCTCCGAAATCTGTCCGATGTCGCTCTCGTCGACCGAGGCGAGGATCTCCATCTCGGCTAGGTCGTTCGCGATCAGGAAGAGCTGCGGAGTCGACATCGTAGCGGCCACCGTCTGACCCGGCTCCACATTTCGCTCGATCACTACGCCGTCGATGGGGGCGTAGACCTCGCTGTAGGCGAGATTGTCCCGAGCCCGCTGTAGCGCCACCTGCGCCGACTTCAGATTCGCACGCGCCACGGCGAGATCGTACTCGGCGGTCTTGTACTCACTCTCCGTCACGCCCTGCTTCGAGAACAGCTCTGTCGTGCGCTCGTACACCCACTCGCGACGCGCGAGATCCGCCTGAACACGCTCAAGGTTCGCCTCGGCATCGAGCACGGCTTGCTGGAGGATTGTGGCGTCGATCCGCGCAATGAGCTGGCCGCGTGTCACCCGGTCGTTGAAGTCGACGAAAACCCGCTCGATCTGCCCGGAGACCTGGGTGCCGACCTGAACGGTCGTGACCGCGCTTAATGCACCTGTAGCCGCAACCACGGCTTCGACGTCGCCCTGCTCGACAGCGACGAATCGATACGAACTGGTCGCCGCGTCCCCTATCCCGGTAGCCAGGATGATCGCGGCCGCCGCGGTGGTAGCCGTGACCAGCCCGACGATTGCTCTCTTCATTCTAGAACCCCTGATCTTCTCGCTCGTCGTTCCCGCCGGCACTGATGGTCGGCAGAGATGAAGACACACGAGCGCTTCGTCGGATTAGACCCCCCACACCACGCTCTCATTCCCGCGCCCACTGGCAGGGTGAATGAGACTGGCTCCTCGGGGCTCGCTCTCGAGTGAAGCTCGTGACTTCGGGGGGGGCTTCGTCCGAGCACGCGCCCTACATCCTCCGTCATCGGAATGAACCGGTCGATCGATGGGTCGAACCATTCAGTGAGCACCTGACGACGGGTCTCCTGGTGAGGCAGAGGCTGCCAACCATTGGTCAGGGACAAACGAGTTGAGGGAGGGGGAAGCATGAGGAGGCGCGGGACCGATCTCGGGTTGCTGGCCCTGACTACTTGCTCGCTGGCCACCTGCAGTGGGGATTTGGCCAGCCCGAGCGACTCGGATCAGACTGCCGGCGGCGCCGTCACAATGGTGGTCGCCAGCCTCACGCTCGAGGACATAGCGGCAATCCAGGAGCCAGAGAACCGCGGGTCACCGGTGGGGCGGTCGCGCATCGTCGACTACGTCGCGGTGGCCGGACACTTCGTGGACGAGTACGACGAACTCGTCACGTCGATGATCCAGATCGTGAGCGAGAACAGCGGCGACGCACTCCGGTGCCGCGACGCGAGCGGGTTGCTCGGGGCAGATGAGTCGAGAGTCAGCACACGACGCAGGCTCGTCCGGATCAGTGATGGGATGGGGCGGAACTGAACCGGGAGACCGACCGTGGTTCGAAGTACAAAGGAGGCTGAGATCGCCACGCGCGGGTCAGATCCGGACTCATGCCCCGGCGACCCAATCGCAGACACACGGCGACCGTGGCAGAGGGACTAACGGCCCACGCCCTGATCGCCGTACCGACCGAAACAAACGCGGGAGCACGTGAACATGATTAGACTCAAGGAGGCAACGCTGCTTGGTGTCAGCACCCCTTCACCTTCGTCCTGTCCCCCATGCGTGAGCAGTCTTAGACCGGTGGCACTCGGGGCCCTCATCGTGGTCATCCTCGCGCTCCTTGGCTGCGGCGGAGGCATGGAATCGATCCGCAGCCACCCCGCTCCCGGCGACATCGAGATCGATGGGATACAGACGGAGTGGAACGAGGCGCTCTCCCTCAGGGAAGAGAACGGTCTTTGGCTCGGCGTGATGAACGACGAAGAGAGTCTCTACGTAACGGTGATCACGAACAACCGAGAGTACGTCCAGCAGATCGTCACTCGTGGTCTCACGCTCTGGGTCGATCCCACCAGCCATAAGGATCGCGCGCTCGGACTTCGTTTCCCCTCGCCCGGTGGGTCATCGGGCCAGCTTCCCGCCGGGTCGCGTGGTTCGTCAGGGGCCGACCCTGCTCTTCTCGAGGCAATGCTGGGACCGCTGACATCGGAGTTCGAGATCATCAACCCGGATCGAGGTACCGTCCGACTCGCACAGGTCGACGTCGAGAGCGTTGAGCTTGAGGCGACGTACCGAAACGGGACGTTTGTATACGAGGTGAAGGTGCCGCTCCAGGAAAGCGAGGAGATTCCGTTCGCCGTCGGCGCCAGTCCCGGTGACACGATCGCCGTCGGTCTCACCACGCCCGAGGTCGATCGCGATGCGATGCGTGAGGGAAGAGGCAGCGACTCGGGTGCCGGCCGTGGTGGCACGGGCGGCAGCCGTGGTGGCATGCGCGGCGGCCGTGGTGGCATGGGCGGTGGCCGCGGGGGAACAGGTGGTGGCCGCGGTGGCATGGGTGGTGGTGGCGGGGGTACAGGTGGTGGTCGGCCCTCCATGCCCAAGCCGATCGACTTGTGGACCGAGGTGGTGCTGTCACGAGGCGAACGGGTCTCCTGAGCCCAGCTCACGGGTCCAAAGCGCCGGCTCAGAATATCGCCACAGAAGCACGGGGACTGGTATTGTCCTACAGAAGAAGCATCCCGGCACGCTCGCGCCTCTGAGACTGGGAATGATCCGGGAACTCGACGGGTCCAATATCCCGGCAGGAGTGTGGTCGAAAAGGAGGGCGGCAGATCGTGATCTCGCGTAGCCCTGAAGCCGAGCGACCCCGGACAAGGAAGACACGAGGATCTTCGAAGCGGAGATGCCGACCTCACTTCCGACTGACGAAGCTCTCGTATCGCGGGCTCGCGAAGGCGACGAGCATGCTTTTCGCGAGCTGGTGCGCCGATACGAGGATCGCGTGGCAGCAACTGTGATCGGGATGCTCGGTCCGGGTGCCGACGCAGAGGACGTAGGACAGGAGACTTTCGTGCGCTTCTATCGGGCGCTCGAGCAGTACCGTGGCGAGGCGGGTATCGGTACGTACCTGACACGCATCGCTATCAACCAATCGCTCAAGGCGATTCGACGGCGCAAGAGCTGGAGACGGCGATTCTCTCGGTACGGCGACCAGCCCGAGGGAGATGCGGAGCACAGGCTCGCCGCGCAACTCGAATCCCCGGAGCGGGATTCCGATCTCCAGCGCATGGAACGATCCGAGCTAGTCCGGATCGGACTCGACGCGCTGACTCCGGAACGCCGTGCGGTCGTCGTCCTACGGTTGATCGAGGGGTATTCGACTCGCGAGACGGCTGAAGCGCTGGGGATCGCGGAGGGGACTGTCCTCTCCCGGTTATCTCGTGGACTGGCAACAATGCGGGAGGCGCTGAGGCCGCACATGTTGGGGGAGTCGAACGATGAGACGGGATGAGCGAGAACTCCTGACGCTCGCCGCGCTCGGAGAAATCCGGGGTGCCGATGTGGAGAAGCTGGAGGCGTTGCTCGCGCGCTCCGCGGAAGCCCGGGCCGAGTTCGAGGAGCTCGGGCGACTCCGGTCGCTCGTACAGGCGGAGGCGCCGCGCTTCGCTCCGGGTTTCGAGGATCGCGTGATCGCGCGTATCCGGCCGGTGGCTCGTGAGAGCGCGATCTTGCCTCCGGTACCGCGCTTCGCCGACTCGCTTGCGTTCGCGTTCCGCCGCGTCGCCGCCGCGGGTGTTGCGATCGCGTTCACGCTTGCCGCGTTGAACGTGCTCCGCGCCTCGGGCAGCCTGGCCGGAAACCCCCTCGAAGCAGCGCTCGCCTGGCCCGCCGTAACGTTCGAATCGGCCTACGAGCTGGAAGCCGGCAGCCTCACCGAATGGGTGTCCGCCCCATGAGCACCGTTGGCAACCGGTCCACTGCCCCCGCTGGGCCGCGAGATTCCGGGGAGCCCCAATGAAGACCGGGACGAAGGGCACACTGATCTTGGTCGCTACCTTCGCGATCGGTATCGTCGTCGGCGCGCTGCTCGAGGCCACCCTGGCCCGGGACCGGATCGAGCGCTTGCGCGGCTTCCGCGGCGCTCGCCAGTTCGCGCCGCGGATCGAGCAGATCCTTCAGCCGCGCGACGAGGAGCAGGCGCGAGCCATCCGCGAGGTACTGGACCGGGCCGCGGAGCGAAACGCCGAGATCTTTCGTCGCGCTCGGGATGACATGCAATCGTTGATCGACAGCCTTCGCGCGGAGCTGGAGCCGCTGCTCGATGAACAGCAGCTCCAGCGGTTGGACCGGCTGGGTCGCGGGCCAAAGGAGCAGCCGTTCGAGGGGGAGCCCCCGCGACGACGTCCGGGCGGGCGCCCACTCCCGAGAGACCAGCCGCCATTCTGAGGCTTCTTGCCCGCACAGACTACCCGGGTCCCTGATCCGCGTGGCCGTCGCCCAAGCGGCGGAAGCCTCGTGGTCGGCGGACCAACGTCGTGCCGATTCTCGTCCACCGAAAACAAAAGGGGGCTCCGATCCGCCGATCAAAGCCCCATATCTCATTGTAATGTCAGCCGTTAACCTAATGCGCCCGGGAGAATTCGAATCCCCAACCTCCTGATCCGTAGGCGGGTCGTAGTAGGGCTCAGATACGACGAAATGTAGTATTAACGCGGTGTTTCGGGCGTCCTCCGTCGCATCTGAGATGAAGCCACACGACAAGTTGCCGTTTGTTCTTACCCCATTTCTTGCCCCACCTCAGGGCTGTCGTTCGTGTCCTCGGAGCCCTATCCCAATCCTCCGGCGCCCCCCCCTCGCGACATCGGGTATCCCCGTCACCCGTGACGCGGGCGAGATCCAGCATCCCCTCAGCGATTCGATTCGACAGCAGGTGCCGCGAGCGTCTGCCACTCCAGTAGGGCACTCCTGTCGATGATCTCGCCCGCCTTGATCACATTCCAGATCTCGCGCGTGTTCGAGATGTCTTCGAGCGGGTTCGCGTCGAGGATCACCAAATCCGCCCACTTCCCTTCGTCGAGCGTCCCGATCGCTTCGGATGCGCCGAGGACGCGCGCCGCCGTCTGCGTCGCCGCCCGAAGGGCCTCGAGGGGTGAGAATCCCGCGACGACGAGCTCCCTCAGCTCGGTGTGCATCTCCCACGGTGACGCGTCGGTACCGGCGGCGACCGTGACCCCCGCCTCGTGCAGCTTTCGAACGGCGACCCGCGTCACCTCGTTCTCCTGTCGGAGCGAGGCCTCGAAGCCGCGCCAAAACGCGGCCGTCGCGCGTGCTGCGGGCGTGAGAAAGGCTTCGATGTCCGGCTGGTCGAGTCGTTCGGGATCATCCAGCGTGGCGAGTGGGCCCGCCTGGAAGGCCAGGGTCGGGACCACCCAGAGGTCCGC
>JBDHHV010000021.1:0-36618 GCA_039589195.1 Gemmatimonadota bacterium
CAGGGGGGTCGCGCAGTTGATCCATCGTCTCTCCTCCTCGCCGTAGCTTTGGCTACGACTCGTCGTCATTCCTTGCCTGAACCGCGCGAGACCCCTGCGCGCGACCCACCAGGGGCCTTCCGCAGCCTCCTAGCGCACCATGACCGCCAACGTGTCGTGGTGATTGGCGATCAGCGTCCTCAGGTAGCTCCCGATTCGATCCGCACCTTCAAAGCCGGCCGCCACCGCAGCACGCGCTTGCTCGTCCTCGGAAACGGGAGTGGGTTCGGCGAAGTGCTGCAGATCGCGATAGGCACCGAGCGTGAACAGGTCCCAGCTCGCACCGCCAGCCCGGGTGAAGATCAGATTCTGAGGCCGATGGATCGCCCCCAGGAACTGGTTCTCCATGCGCCGCTGCTCGAGCAACTCCGCCCGTTTTCCGGGTAGTGCCACGAACATCTCGACGTGCAGGAATCCCGCCCCCTCCAGCACGCCGTGCACGACCGCGCTCTCCGGTCCGCTCACCAGCAGCTCCTCGCGCCACGCGACCAGACCATCCGCCGGTTGGCTCAGGCCGTCGACCGACCCGGCGACGGAATAGGAGGTCGATTCGCCCAGCGACACGAGCAGCATGAGGTCCCACTGGTCGCCCTGGCTGTGCCGGAACAGGTACGGTCGCTCGGACCCTTCAGCTTCGTGGACCGCGATCTCACGCTTGTAGACCTCGATCAGCTCCAGAAGCCTGCCCGGGGCGGCGCGGATCAGCAGCACGCGGTACAGAGCCGAATCCGCCGTCGTCTCCCGTGCCGGCGCGAGCTCCGGTGCGGGTGTGGCACTCGCAGAGGTAGAAACCGCGGCAGCGACCGCGAAGATGAGATGCCGGATCAAGCCTGTAGCCTCCGTTCGAGGAACCTTTTCTTGCGGCCGGCGCGACCGTTCGCCGCGCTCTGCCATGCGATCGCGCCGGGCGCCCCGTACATTTGAGCGCCAAGCGAGGTGGCGCACAGTCTCCTGTAGGGCCACCCCGGCGATCGTTCGCCATCAATATGTATCTGCACCGAGGTCCAGACCAATGACGCGCCTTCCCCCATCTGCCATGTCACACACGAGTCCGCGCCGCACATCGATCCTGCCCTTCTTGTTCGCCGGCTTCGCCTCGTTCGCCTGTGCCCCGGCTGACGGCGGTCCCGCGAACGGTGAGGCCGCCACCGTGCCGGATCAGAGCTCTCCGGCGGGGAGCGCCGATGTCATCGCGTTCGTGGACGTCCATGTCGTTCCGATGGATGCCGAGCGGACTCTCGAGAACAGGACCGTCCTGGTGGAGGGCGAGCGGATCGTGAGGATCGGGCCGGCGGACGCGGTCGACGTACCCACGGGCGCGACGGTGATCGACGGCGGAGGCCGATACCTGATCCCCGGTCTCGGCGAGATGCACGCGCACGTTCCCCCGGGTGGAGATGATGCCGAGGAGGTCCTGTTTCTCTACCTGTCGCAGGGGATCACCACCGCGCGGGGCATGCTCGGGCGGCCCGCGCACCTGGAGCTTCGCGATCGTCTGTCGCGCGGCGACGTGCTCGGACCGCGGCTGTACACCTCGGGACCCTCGATCAACGGCAACAGCATCCCGAGCCCCGACTCCGCGCGGCGAGCCGTCCGGCACCAGAAGGAGGCCGGGTACGACTTCCTCAAGATCCACGACGCGGGTCTGGCGCGCGAGGCATACGACGCGATGGTGGAGACGGCCCGGGAGGTCGGGATCCCGTGGGCGGGGCACGTGCCGGCCGACGTGGGTCTGGATCGCGCGCTGGAGGCGCGGCAGGCCTCCGTGGACCACCTGGACCAGTACACGGAAGCGATCGTGGCGGAGGGCACGGACGTCACGACCTCGTTCTTCTTCGGCGTCAACCTCGCCGGCTACGTGGAAGACTCCAGGATCGAGGAGGTGGCTCGGCGGACGGCCGAGGCAGGTGTGTGGAACGTGCCCACTCAGAGCTTGATCGAGAACGTCCTCCTTCCGGATGATCCCGCCGAGATGGTGGCGCGCCTCGAGATGCGGTACATGTCGCAGGAGACGGTGGCACGGTGGGCGGAGCAGAAGACGGGATTTCTGGAGAACGAGCTCTACTCCGCCGAGCTGGCTCGGCGGTTCGTCGAAGTGCGACGTCAGATGATCAAGGCCTTGAGCGATGCGGGGGCACCGCTTCTCCTCGGGTCGGATGCCCCTCAGATCTTCCAGGTGCCCGGCTTCTCGATCCTCCACGAGCTGCGGCTCATGGTCGCTTCCGGGCTCACGCCGTACGAGGCCCTACGCGCCGGGACGTACAACGTGGCGCTCTACTTCGACGCTCTGGATGAGTTCGGGACCGTGGAGGAGGGTAAGGCCGCGGACCTCGTCCTCATCGAGGGGAATCCGCTCGACGACGTGGCTAACGTGTCGCGGGCGGCGGGTGTGATGGTCCGAGGGCGCTGGGTCCCTGCAGACGAGATCGCGACCCGGTTGGAGGCAATCGCAGCGTCGCACGGCAACTAGTGTACCGTCACATAAGTCCATCTGAAACGCGAGGAGCGGCGCACCGCAGTCCCGCGGGCGCGCCGCTCCGTCGTTCAGGGTGGGGCCACACTGCCCCTGGCAGGCGCCCGAGGCCTTGCAGCTGCCTGCCGGTTCAGCCAGCGGGTCAGACGCGGGTCGTGACCTGCACCCGCGGCACCTCCACCTCGAACCCCGGCACCTCTATCGCCGGCAGCTCTATCGCGGGAAGGTCGAAGTCCGGGAGCCGGATCTCGGGGATCGAGATCGTCATGTCCTCCGTGTCGATCCACTCCCCGTCCCCAAAATCGAAGTGCCATTCGAACGGCTCCATCTCGAACCCTTCGACATGGATCGGCGCGAACTGGAAGGCCGGCATCTCGAACGGATCCAGGTGGAAGCTCCACTGGTCGCCCTCCTGGTCTCCCTCCTCGTGGTCCCCTTCCTGGTGACGCCACCGGGCCCGTTCCTCGAGCTCGACCGTCAGGGTGCGTTGCTGGCGGTCACGCATGACGAGGATGGTCACCGGTCCTGCTTCCTGTTCGCTCAGGATCTCGACGAGCTCGCCGGGGCCCTCGACCTCTTCTCCCGCGACCTCGAGGATCACGTCGCCGGCGCGGATCCCGGCGGCTTCCGCGGGAGAGTCCTCCACGACCGAAGTGACGAGCGCGCCGTCTTCGACGCCAAAATACTCGGCCAGCTGGTCACCTAGATTCTGGACGCTGACCCCCAGCCGTCCACGGCCACCCATGAAGGACAGAACTCGCCCGTCGCCGACACCCCTGACTCGCACGTCCCCCGGGCCGATCACGTGCACCTCGCCGGGTGCGACGCTGCGGATCCGGTCGCGGAGCTCCTCGCCGAGTCCGCGCAGTCGAGGGGCCGTTCCGATTCGGAGGTTGCCGAACCGACCCGAGCTCTCACCGAGCTCCACCGACAGCTCTTGCTGGCTCCCGGCGCGGAAGACCCCGAGTTGCACGGTTCTCCCGACGGGCGTTTCGCGCACCAGCCGCTGTAGCTGGGTCGCGCCCTGCACCCGCTCGCCGTTCCAGCGAAGGATCACATCCCCGTCCTGCACCCCGGCGGACGCGGCCGGCCCCTCCTCTACCACGCTCGCCACGTGCACCCCGTATTCACCAGGAAGACCCAGCTCCTCCGCGAGCTCCTCGGTCACGTCTTCGATACGCACACCCAGGTACGAGCCCCCGCCCAGCACGCTCAGCGTACGGACCACGCGGTCCTGATCCGTCTCACGTTCTTGCGCGGACGCGGTACCGAACGTCGTGACCGTGGTCGTCAGAACGCCGACCGCCAGTGCCAAACCCAACGCGCCGATCACTCCTCGCTTCATGCTATTCCCTCCGGAGCCTTGTTCAGATCGAGCGTCACCGGCGAGGGTGTCCTCGCCAGCCGCCCGAAAGAGACCGCTCTTTCGCCCGTTTGACCTTTACGGACGCTGCAAGGTTGCCCGCCGGGCCGGGCTCCGGCGACCTGCTATCGGCCTGGCGTGAAGAATATCGGGATGCCACCCTCGGTCGGGGCGATGACCATGTTGTTGGTGCCCTCTCCGATCTTCCCGAGCATCTCGAGGTACCTCCAATAGAGGTAGCGCTGCCCGGCGAGTCCCTCGAGGCTCGCCGCGATGATGTCCTGGGCGTCCCGGATCCCTTCGGCCTCGGCCCGCTTCTGATTGGCCTGCTCGACCACCACCTGTGTCTGGAACTGCGCGACTTGCACCTGCTGCTCGCGCGCGAGCTTCTCTTCGATGGCGGCGCGGATCGTCTCCGGTGGCACCACTTCACGCACGAAGAAGTCGGTGACCTCGATTCCACGTGGCAGAAGCCGCTCGGACATCAACTGGTCGATCCGGGCCCCGATGCTGGCTCGTTCAGTCGACAGGATGTCGGTCGCGGTCATCTCCGCCATAGCGTCGCGGGTGGACGCCCGGTAGCTGTTGTAGACGAACGAGTGCACCTCGCTCGGCTCCCCCACCGTGAGGTACAGGTGCACTACGCTGTCCGGCGTCAGGCGGTAACGGAAAGCCGCGTCGACCGCGATCTGGAGCTGGTCGGATGTGAGGGCCGTCAGGCGCTCGCTCTGTCCCTCCCGCGGGTATTGGATCTCGCGTAGGGGGTAGTTCGTCCAGGACCTGAGGATGGAGTGATAGAGTCCCTGATTGTACGGGCGAGCCCCCACTGCACCGGTCAGCGGGTTTCGCTTCACGGCCACCTCGAATTCGTCGACTCGGTTGAACCCGAACGCGAGGAGGATCATCACCAGTACGGCGACGACCGCCACCGCGATCGTGCTCAGGCGTAGCGACTTGATGTTATTCGTCATCGGCTTCTTCTCCTCCGGCTGACCCCTGAGGGACACCTCGCGCCGCGGATCGCGGGCACGACCCCCCTTCGTCCACTTCGCCCTCGCATGGAGCAAGGGCGGGATGTGCTCCACAAGATAGCGCCTCGGGCCCGGCCTCGTGGGCCCGGCTCATCGCGATCGAGAACCTCGGCCGGTATCCGAGCGCCGGCAGTCTGGCGTCGCGGTTGCACCGTACCGAAGGGATCGCGCTTCGGGACCCGAATCGAGTCCTGGATCAGCGGACACAGGCAGTAACGTAGCGTGTGCTCTTTCAGCCGGTTACAGCTGTTGCTTAATGCTTTTTCTAGCACATGCGAGCGCTACCCGTTTCGGCAGAACACGGGAGGCGGTCGCGAAACACCAGAACGCGCTCTGGGCGCGAGGTTTGCCGATGACATCGCAGAAGAAGTCCGGCGCACAAGACAAGCAGCAGCAGACCCGGCCGGCGAGATCAGAACCCGACACACCGAGCCGTCCCGGCTCGGCCCCTTTCGGCCTCGAGCCATCCCCCCCGAGCGACTCTCACGAGTCTCCCACGATTCCCGGCGCGGCCGATGTGCTCCCGAGGTTGCGACGCCTGACCGAGATGCTGAGGCGTGGCGACGGCTTGGCGGAGGCGCTGACGGCGACAGCCGAAGAGCTTCGCGAGTCCGCGAGCTGTCCGCTGGCCGTCGTCGTTCTCCAGGATTCGAACGCCGGCCCCACCGTTGCCGCGTGGCACACCCATGAGGAGAAGCGCTATGACGCGCTTCGGCACGCCACGAAGAAGGCGCTCTCGGCCCAAGACGGGTCACACGGATCCATGGCGCGGCTACTGGCGGGTCAGGTGAGCGAGATCGATGGGGAGATAGAAGAAGAGCTCGCCAAGCCCAGGGCGTCGGCCGCGAAGCAGGCGGGTCTGAAGCACGTATATGCGTTCCCGGTGGAAGCCGACGGCGTGGTGGTCGGGCTCGTAGAGCTCTTTTCCGAGGCAGAGGGCCCGATCCCCAGCGACCTGGTGCAGGCGGTCGAGCTGGTCCGCACTCAGCTCGACCTGTCTGCGAGTCGGGACCGGGCGCGGACCGCAGTCACCGGCGCGGCACGCCACGTCCGGCGTCTCACCGAGCAACTCGAGCCCACGACCGAGCGTCTGCGGGAATTCGAGGAGCGCTACGCCCTGCTGTGTCGCGGAGCGCGCCCGGGTCTATGGGACTGGGACCTCAGACAAGACCGGGTCTACTACTCGGGCCGTTGGAAGACGCTTCTCGGGCACGGGCCCCAGGAGGTCGGCGACGAGCCCTCGGAATGGTTGGGTCGGATTCACCCCGACGACTCGGATCGGGTCGAGCTCGAGCTCCTCGAGCATCTGGATTGGCAGTCGCAGCGGTTCGAGAGTGAGCACCGGATCATGCACCGCGACGGCACCTATCGTTGGGTCGTTGCCCGTGGGGTGGCTCTGCACGATCAGGCCGGCAAGGCCTATCGGATAGCCGGGTCCATGACCGATGTGACCGATCTGCGCTCGCGGCACGACCGGGTCGCGCGTGATCTGATGTACCATAGACTGACTGCGCTCCCGACGTATCCGGTCCTGCTCGATCGTATCGACATGGCGATGCGTCGAAGGGCGAGGCGCCCCGATCGCACCTTTGGAGTGGTGGCCCTGTCCCTCGACGGTCTGAAAGAGACCTCCGAGCGGGTAGGCGGAGAGGCCACGGATGAGTTGATGCTCGCCATCGCGCGCCGGGTCGCGAACGTGATCCGACCGGGGGACACCCTGGCACACGTCGACGACCTCGACCTCGGCATCCTGTTGGACGAGGTGCAGAGCCTCGAGGACGCCGTGGAGGTCGGCCAGCGGGTGGCCAGCAGCCTGTCGCAGCCGATCCCCCTCGGCGGCGAGAGTGTCACCCTGACCCCGGCGCTTGGACTCTGCCTCAGCCGGGCGAGCTATGAGGCGCCGGAGGAACTCATTCGCGACGCGAGCATCGCGTTGCGTCGCGCGCGACGGAACGAGGTCGACGTCCAGGTCTTCGACACGGCGACGAAGGCGTATGCCCAATCGATCGCGGAGCTCGAAGGGGATCTTACGCGGGCGTTCGAATCGCGCTCGCTCTTCCTCGAATACCAACCGGTCGTATCACTGGGAGACGGACGAATCACCGGGGTGGAGGCATTCATCCGCTGGAAGCACGAGAATCGGGGGTTGATACCGCCAAACGAGTTCCTGCCTGTGGCCGAGGAAGCGGGGCTGCTCGACGAGCTCGGGTATTGGATCACCGAACAGGCGTGTCGTCAAATGAGAGATTGGGTCGACCGTCTGTCGCTCCGGTTCCCACCGAACATAGCGGTGAACATAAACGAGGCGCAGTTGTTCGCCGAAGACTTCGTGCCTCGCACGATCGCGAGCATCGAGGCTTCGGGTCTCGATTTCAGGCTCGTTCGCCTCGATGTGAGCGAAGGCAGCTTCATGAAGGATGGTCCGGCCGCCGGCCGGATCCTCCGTGCGCTCACACAGCGTGGTGTGCGCGTGGCCATCGATGATTTTGGCACCGGGTACTCGTCGCTGAGCTACCTGCACCGCTATCCGGTAGGGGCGCTGAAGATCGATCGCTCGTTCGTCAGCGGTACGGCCGGGGCGAGCCACGACTGGGACGTGGCTCGGACCGTCATCGAGCTCGCGCGGATCATGGAACTCGAGGTGATCGCCGAAGGCATCGAGACCCGCGAGCAATTCGCCCAATTGAGGGCCCTGGGGTGCCAGCAGGCGCAGGGGTACTTCTTCTCCGGACCGGTCGCGGCCGTGAAGGCGGGCAAGTTGATTCGGGACGGGTACCCGCTGGATCTGGAGGCGATGAGCGTCTGAGGCGCAGGCGCGACTGAACCGGGCCCGGTCGGAGAAGGACCGGGCCCGGTTACCGTCGATCAGCCCATGAGGGGGGCGCCCAGAATGCGCCCGAGGACCCCCGCCACCAGCCCGTACGCGATCCAGCCCAGCAAGGCGGTCAGGACCGCTTTTCCGGTCGTGAAGTCCAGAGCTTGTCGAATCGCGATGACCACCGCGACCAACATCCATACACCGACGACCAGCATGGCGACGGCCCCGAGGAACGGGATCACCCCAACCACGAAGAGCACGCCCGGGGATTGGGCGAAGCCGATGGTCCTGAGCAGTTCTCCCCAGGTTGCCGTTCCGCCGAAGAGATTCGCACCGATCAGGTAGGTGATCCCGGACCAGATCAACCAGCCCGCGACCGCGCTGATGAGCCCCGAGAACATACCGGGGGTGCCCCTCCCCAACGCCCCGATCGCCGCACAGACTGCCACCATCACGACGACGGCCGCCGCCTGCCCGGTGGCGGTCGTGTCGTGCTCGACTTCTTCGTACACGTTGATGTCCAGCAGAGCCGCGCCGATCATTCGCTGCACGAACGGATGTGTGCCGCCAGCTTCCATGGAGCCTCCTCGTGGACACAGGTGGGTCTCTCTTGGGCGCAGGGCCGCGCGGCGCCCCGCTGGCAAGATGTCCCTCGAGCCGACGGGCTAACAAGAGTGCCTGCCAGCCAGGAGCGGTCAGCGAAGCGGAATTCGGCGGCGCCGGAACCGTATGAGGGCGAGCCCCAGAAGGGGGGCCGTTCCAAGAGCGAGGATCCCCGCGAGGACCACAGCGCTGCGCACGGGCGATCCCAGCAGCATGGCCGAAACGAGATCACGGGTCCATTCGCCCGGGAGTAGACGGATGATGACGATGGGCCCCAGGAACAGGGCGATGGCGCTGATGGCCAGAGTCTGCTGAGCCTGTCGAACGCTGTCTGCCCGCATCGAGACGAGCACACCAAGCGCTGCCCCGAGCGTCGACGCGAACAGCACGACGGCGAGGAGGGCACCAACCTGCGAGACCGGTGGGATGTGTGGGCCACCGGGCACGACCAGGTTGATGGTCACCGTTCCGAGTGGCAGACACAGGACAGTCACGCTCCAAACCCCCACCACGGCCGCCATCACCTTCCCCATTACGATCGCCGCATCCGGCAGTCGTGTGGCGAGAAGGGTCTCGAGCGTGCGTCGCTCCCGCTCACCCGCGACCGAATCGGCGGTGACCGTCGTGACCACGAAGAACGGGATCCAGGCCCACATGACGACCGACCAGGGCGCCTGGAGCCAAGCGAGGCCCAGGAGCCAGGGGATCACGACGCCGACGAACAGCATGAACACGATGATCGTCGTGAGCGTGACCCACGCGCCGTCCGTGCTGCTCAGCTCCTTCAACTCCTTCCACAGGACGGTCCCTACGTCACGCATCCAACCCTCCAGCCGCTCGCAGCGGCAGTTCGGGCGCACCACCCCCTTCGTGGAACAACGACAGGACGCCGTCTTCGAGGGTGTTGCCGACCCGAGTGACTTCTTCCACCTGGACACCTAAGCGCACCAGGAAGCTCACCAGCGGCGGGACACGCGCTCCCGGGCGCAGGCTCACCAGGAGATGACCGTTCACGATCTCGACCGCGTCGACCTCCTGACGTGCGCGCAGCAGCTCGACCACGTTCTCCGTGAGTCCGATGCCCTGGATACGGAGTCGAGGCTCCGTGAACCGGGCCCCGATCTCGGAGGGTGACCCGACACTCAACAACCGTCCGTCACGAATGACGCCGACGAGATCGCAGAGGCGCTCCGCTTCGGCGAGATTGTGGGTCGTGAGAAAGACGGTGACTCTCTCGCGCGACGCGAGCCGGAGCAAATCGTCTCGCAGCTCGGCCGCGGAGACCGGATCCAGTCCGGCCGTCGGCTCATCCAGGAAGATCAGCGAAGGACGGTGCATGAGCGCACGTGCGATCGCGAGCTTCTGCTTCATCCCGCGGCTCCAATCACGCACCCTGTCTTCGCGTCTTTCCCACAGGCCGACGCGCTGCAAGAGCTCCTCGATGCGCGCGACCCGCATGTCCTTGCGCATTCGCCAGATCCGACCGTAAAGATCGAGGTTGTCGGCGGCGGTGAGCCGCTCGACCAGGCCCGGATGCTCCAGGAGCACACCGCATCGCCTTCGAACGGCAGCGGAAGCGCGTACGGGATCGTGGCCCAGCACGAGCGCTTCGCCTCCGGTCGGCTCGATCAACCCCAGCAGGAGGCGGATCGTCGTGGTCTTTCCCGCACCGTTGCGCCCCAGGAAGCCGAAGATGGCTCCCCGCGGCACCTCGAGAGTCAGATTGTCCAACGCCCTGACCCCCGGGAAATCCCGCGTAAGACGGCGCGCGACGATCGCGGGTGGAGTACTTGCTCCCGAATCCCCCGCGTCTCCGTCTCGCCCGGCCGGTACCGCGGCCAGTCGGTGCACCGTATCTGCGTTCATGCGTCGACCATCCCATCCCCCACGTTGGGCACGCGCCCCGGACTCACGCTCCGACTCCGTCCAGCCTCGGTCGCCGAAGTGTGCACGCCGGGGCGCGGCTCCTTTGCCGGCGTAGAGTGCACACATCGTACACGGATCCCGACCAGGAGACGGCCGAAGGGATGAGCGAGCCTAACATGTTGTCAACGTGTAATATAGGTGTCATCAGAGTGCGGTTTTCGCCATCGGAGGGAGCCCGGGTGCGGCTCGGGAGTGTCGCCGATCAGCAACAATCCCACACTGCACGTATGTTGTGCGCCATACCGCGCAATCGGCGTACCGCGACGGTTTCCCGTCGGGTATGGCCGCATGACCAGAAGTGACTCGAACCAGGGGCATGACCGATGGGTGAGGACGGGATCGCGGAGATCAAACCGCCCGTGGCACTGGGCGACCCCGAGGAGACGTTCGAAGTCGTAGAGGACGCGCTTTACGACCTGTGGAGCGTCGCGAACGAGCTCGCCCGTATCACGCCGCCGCGGCCCAAGTACTACCGTGTCACGATCTTCGGATCATCCCGGATGCGCCCCGGAGACGAGGTGTATCACGAGGTCCGCAGCCTCGCGACGTGGCTCTCCACGATGGGGTGCGACATCGTGACCGGAGGTGGACCCGGCTTGATGCAGGCGGCCAACGAGGGTGCCAAGCTCGGTGACCCCGAGAACCGGACTCGGTCGTTTGGCCTCCCCATCGAGCTACCGATAGAGGAAGAGCCCAACCCCTTCGTGGAGAAGATCTACCGGCACCGGACCTTCTTCTCGCGTCTGCATCACTTCGTGCGCCTTTCGAGCGCGTTCATCGTAGTGCGCGGAGGGATCGGAACCCTGCTCGAGACTGCGATGATCTGGCAGCTGTGCCAGGTGCGTCACATGCGCAGCGTCCCACTGATCTTCGTGGGAGAGATGTGGCAGGATCTCGTGGATTGGGGTCGTCGTCACATGCTGACCGGCGACCCACAGCTGGCCTCCGCGGACGACCTAGAGATTCCCCATTCCGTCGAGACCGTCGAAGAGGCCTGCGCGATCATCGCCCAGGATCTCGAAGTCTTCAATCGGGCAGCCTCGGCCGGCTGATCCCCCGACGCCGGCCGAGCCCTGGACGCCGGGTGAGCTTCAGGCGCTGGCCGAAGTACCCCAGGAGGCTGCACTCCCAGCAGCCTGCTAGAGATCGAACGCCGCTCCGCGCTCGGGAACGTGCACGCTGGGGAACCCGCGTTCCTCCAACGACCCCGCCAACCCCAGCGATGCTTCCTCCTCGCCGTGCACGAGGAAGATCTTCTTGGGTGACCCCCGCTCCCGCACGGTCTCGATCCATTCAATGAGCTCGTCCCGGTCCGCGTGCGCGCTATACGCCCCCGCCTTCTTCACCTGCGCCCTCACCTTGTACATCTCGTCGAAGATCTTGATCTCCTCCGCTCCACCCAGAATGCGCGCCCCGAGCGTGTGCGGGGCCTGGAACCCGACGAACAGGACCGTGGTGCTACGCACCCCGATGTGGTGGATCAGATGGTGGAGGATCCTTCCCCCTTCGCACATGCCGGAGGGAGAGATGATGATGGCCGGTTGCCGGGACTCGTTGAGGCGCTTCGACTCCTCCGCGTTCTTTATGTAGGTAAGTCGATCGAATCCGAGCGGGTCGCTATCCTCGTCGGTCTCGATGGTCTCGAGCATCTCGCGGTCATAGCACTCAGGGTGGAGGCGGTAGACCTCGGTTGTCCGTACGCCCAGCGGCGTATCGATGAACATGTCAACGGGTGGCAGCCGGCCCTCCCCCCAGAGCTTGTTGAGGCGGTAGGCCAACTCCTGCGTGCGGCCGACCGCGAAGGACGGAATCAAGAGCTTGCCGCCCCCCTCGCAACAGTTCTGGAGCACGTCGAGGAGCATGTTCTCGGCTTCGGCGGCGGGCTCGTGCTGCCGAATACCGTACGTGCTCTCCATGATGACGTGGTCCACGTCGGGCGCCGTGCGTGGATCCCGGAGAATCGGCAGCCCTTTGCGACCGATATCCCCGCTGAACAGGAGTCGCCTGCGCGCGCCCACCGCATCCACGTCCACGATCACGCTCGCGGACCCGAGCATGTGCCCGGCATCGATGAACCGAATCTGGATCCCCGGGAGGATCTCGCGGGATCGGTCGTAAGCCACGGTCACGAAGTGCTCGAGCGTCTCGACCGCGTCTTCCTGCGTGTAGAGCGGCTCGAACAAATTCTTGCCCTGCTTCCGACGATAGCGGTTCACGCGTCTGACATCGCCCTCCTGGATCTTCGCGGAGTCGAGGAGGAGGAGCGCAGCCAGGTCGCGAGTCGCAGAGGTCGAGTAGATCTCGCCCCGGAATCCGGACTTGATCAGGGTCGGGAGATTGCCGCTGTGATCAATGTGAGCGTGCGACAACACCACCGCATCGATCCCCGCAGCGTCGAACGGGAGATTGCGGTTCCGCTCGAAGGCCGCCTTCCGGCGCCCATGGTACATGCCGCAATCGAGCAGCACGCGACGCCCGTTCACCTCGAGCAGGTGCATGGATCCGGTCACCGTCCGTGCGGCACCCCAGAACTCGACCCTCATCGCATCCTCAAGATTCGGTTAAGACGTGACAGGAACTCTCCGATAACATGCGCGTTGTGCCGACGGTTCGCCGCGGGTATGGTGCGCGCCGGAGACGGCCCGCCGCATCGTCGGGGTGCGACGGGCCGCGGTCAAGGATCAGCGGATCGCTGGCGGGAGGTTTCAAAGATGCGACGGTCGACTCACCCCTGCTCGACGTACCCGGGTCTCGCGGCGCTCGGGATCTGCCTGACTCTGTCGGCGTGCTCGGGGCCGGCACCCGCCTCGGAGGGACGGTCATCCGGCGCGCCGTCCGTCGCAGCGCAAGACGCGACTCCAGACCAGATCACCACTGTCGTGTTGGTCCGCCACGCCGAGAAGGAAGAGGGAGATGATCCGGCGCTCACTTCGGAGGGGCGGCAGCGGGCGGCGCAACTGTCACACGTCCTCTCCGAGGGTGCGGTCGACGCGATCTACGCGTCGCAGTTCCGGCGCACGCAGGAGACGGCCGAGGTAATCGCTTCGACGGTCGGGCTGGAGGTCGAAGTCGTTGACGCCCGAGACACGGAGGGGCTCGCGAACCGCTTGAGGACGGAACATGCGGGCGAGACGGTACTGGTCGTGAGTCACAGCAACATCGTCCCCGAGGTGATCCGGGCCCTCGGTGCCGGCGCGGTGGAGATCCCCGAGGAAGAGTATGATGACCTGTTCGTGGTCCTGCTGAACGGCACGACCGGCGGTGCGAGCGCCGTGCACCTGAACTACGGGACCGATTCCGGGGGCGGCTAGGCCCCCGGGTTCTCGACTCCCCGCCCGGCGTCCGCCCGCCCGGCGGGAGCACACCCGGCGCAGGTTGCTAGACGCCTCCGGCGGCTTGCAGGTCCGCGCCTGCGGGCCCCAGGTCCGCGGCGAGCGGGTCATCCGCGAAGGCTATGCGAATCAGACAGGCGTTGTCCCCGCGCTTCCGGCACTTGAGCTCCTCGATGGCCACCCGCTCATCGTAGTAGAGCGCCGCTCCGGCGATCACGCCTTCGATGAGGGCACAAATGGGCGACTCCGCCTCGATTCTCACCAGCAGATCGCCATCGGGGGTACCCTGGTAGGTGAATCTGGCGTTCCGGGACCCAGCCGTTCCGCGATCGGCTGCCATGGGCAACTCGTCGCCGAACGAGCGTACGAAGCTGGCAAGATCCTCGTGCCTTCCAAACAGGCTCGGATAGGTATCGCGAAGCGCCGAGACCGACTGCCGCGCGAGCCAGCAGACCAGCGCGTCGGAGGGCAAGTCTGAGACCGGCCCGTCGTCCGCCCCCTCGATTCGGTCTCGGAGACCCGTCTCCTCCGCCGCGACGAGCGCGTCCCATAGCGGTTGACCGTACTGCTTGACCAGCGTCTCTCTCACCAACCCCAGTAGCATCCCCCGCATCCTGTGTCCCCTTTCCTCGACTGCAACCCGCGGGTCTGCAGCCTTGCAGTGGCTACTCGCAAACTGCGACGGTAGAAGCGCTCAGAGGCGGGCATCCGCGACCCCGACCACGTGGTCTGCGTAGCCACAACCTCTTGTCGGACAGTCGATTACGGTAGAGTACCCGCAGTCCGACTCCCCCATGGAGGTCGCAATGAAGGGGCCAGCCGTGGTAGTCTGGCCATATGCATGGCGACCCGGCCGCTCCCGCCATGCTCGCGCCGGTCGCGCGCAGGCGGCGGCCGGCCGGATTCACGACCGGCTATTCCAACCAACCGGCCGTTCGAAGCATCGTGTAAGCGAGCACGGACTTGCGATCGCCTCTATTCTGCGGAGGGATCACAACCGATTCTCAACGAGAAGATCCGGGAAGCCGCCTGCGGGCGAGGGCCCCGAATACGGAGATTCCGACATGACCAAGACAGACTACGCGCGTCTGACCCGCCGTTCCGTGGCCGTCGCCGCCGCTGCCGTGCTGGTGGTCTCGACGCCCGCACTCGGACAGACCGAGCGCATGACACTGAGCGGGACCCGGGTTTCGATCCACAACCTTGCGGGTGAGGTCCGGGTCGAGGGCGGATCGGGATCCGATGTCGTCGTCACGGCGACGCGGGGGGGGAACGACGCGGCCCGGCTCACCTTCGAGACACGCACGCTCGACGGAATCGAGACCTTGATCATTCGATATCCGTGGGACGAGATCGTGTACCCCCGGCTGAATCGGGGCAGTCGCTCGGACGTCAGGGTGGCCGAAGATGGACGACTCTATCAGGGCAATCGCCGGGTCCGCGTGCGTGGTTCGGGGGGTGGCGCCGAGGCGTACGCCGATCTCAGGATCCAGGTTCCCGCCGGGAAGGACGTCGCGGTCCATAACGGTGTGGGCGAGGTCGAGGTGACGGGTGTCGAGGCAGATCTACTGATCGACGTGTCCAGTGGCCCGGTGCGCGCGACTGGAACCCGGGGCTTCCTCAACATCGATACCGGCTCGGGGTCGGTCGAGGTCTCGGATGTGATCGGAGACCTGAGAGCCGATACGGGCTCGGGATCGGTCGGCGTCATGGACGTCACCGGCGACGTGGTCCTGATCGATACCGGCTCCGGATCGGTGGAGGGGTCGAACATACAGGCCACGCGTCTGACCGTCGATACCGGCTCCGGGAGCATCGAGCTCGGGTCGATCCGAGCGGAGGAGATCCTTCTGGATACGGGGAGCGGAAGCGTCGAGATCGAGCTTCTCGCCGCCATGAACTCGCTCGAGATCGACACGGGGTCGGGTGGTGTGGTGGTCTACGTGCCCGCGGACCTGAACGCCGAGATCGAAGTCGATACAGGGAGCGGAGGAATCGACGTGGACTTCCCGCTCACGGTGACCCAGGTAGAGAGGACCCACCTGGTCGGTCGAATCGGCGACGGGCGCGGCCAGATCCACATCGACACGGGCTCCGGCTCGGTTCGTCTCCTGAAGCGCTGAGTTACGACCGTTTGTGTCGTCGTCTTGTGATGGCGGCGCCATGTGAGCAAAGTCCGACCGCCTGACTCCAATCCCGAGGCGCCCTATCGCGGCGCCTCGGGGCCTCAGGCGCACGCGGCTGCGCGCGTCACCGATCTCCCCTACAATTCCTCGCGATCGCTTGTCCCTAGGCAGGTCGCTGAAACACCCGGACCCGGTGGGCGCGCTCGACCCGATGCCACTCCAGCTGATCCGCTCCGCCGCCAGCGAGCCGCTTTGGGAGGACTGCGTCGGGCACTTCCTCGACGAGTCCGGAGGCCACATCGGGCCGACCGGCTACGAGTCGCACCTGTGGGTCGTGCACCGCGCGCAGCGGGATCGTCTCTACGAGCGTGCGGCACGGCGGGGCTTGCCAGGCTGGTTCAACCCACCGGTGTCGTTCTTCTCTCAGCTAAGGGACTCGTTCGGGATCTCGGAGAGACCCATCGGGATTCTCACGGGTCGATTGCTGGTGGCGCGGCTGGCTACCGCCTCGGCCCGCCATCACCGGGTTGCGGCGGCAACGCGCGAGGCCGGGCCGGCGCGTGGTCACATGCTCGACCGGCTGTTCAGTGAGTTGCTCCCCGAAGGAACCACGCCCGATGAGCTGGCGGGGGCGCTGGCCGGCCTGGAGACGGATGGGTTCGGAGAGAGACGGAACGCCTGGGTCGTCGACACCTACCGCGCATTCCTGCAGGCGCTCGACGAGCGCGAACGGTACGACCCGCGTTCGATCCACGCGATAGTGGCCGGGAGGATCGAAGCCGGCGGGCTTCGATCCGCGATCGGCGGTGCCCGACGCTTGCACGTGTATGGACTCACGTCCCTCAGGGGACGACGGAGGCTCGTGCGTGCCCTCGCTTCGCAGGACGAGGTCGAGGTGCTCGTATACCTGCCCACGGAGGTCGGGGATTCGGAGTGGGATCTGCTGGCCAACCGACCCCCGCGTCTCGTATCCGGGTCGGAATCGGACCAGACCGTTCGGGTACAACCCGCTCCCGACGCGGTGCGTGAGACCCGTTGGATCGCGCGCCAGATCAAGACCCTGCTCGCCGCCGGGGACGTGGCCCTGCACGAGGTCGCGGTGGTGGCCCGGACCGGACGCCAGGACACCCGCCGTCTCCACCGGGCGCTACGGGAGGCGGGTGTACCGAGCACCGCCCGCATTCGGACGCGTCTGGCCGAGATCCCTGCACTCAGAGCCATTCTGGAGCTGTTTCGAGCCGCGTCCGAGGGCTGGACGTACCGGGGCGTGCGACAGGTGCTCGCCAGTCCGTATTTCGACGTGGACATCGACCTCAGGGGCATCGATCATCTGTCGACGATCCGCCGGATACACGGGCTCGATGAGTGGCACCGCTGGCTCGAGCGCCTGCGCGAGCGCGCGGAGGCCAACGAAAGGCGGGCCCTGGCTCGTGTCGGAGTGACCAGCGCGCGTCTCGAGCATGACCTGTCTCGGTTCGAGCGCTTGCGGACCGTGCTCGGTGCTCTGGAGGGCGAGCACACGGAGTTGCAGTGGATCGATCGCACGCTGGCGATCCTGCGCGGCGACGGCCTCGACCTTCGGCGGCGTCTGTGTCACGCGGTCGGTGACCGGTGGGATATCGTGCGGCTGGATCAGCGAGGCGCCCTGGCCCTCGAAGGCCTGTTGGTCGAATGGGGGGAATGGCCGGGCGTTCGGGCGTCGCGCACGACCTTCCCGGCGGGCGAATGGTACGCGCGCCTGCGGCGACTGCTCGAGGCCAACGAGCTGGCGCTGTCGACACCGCTCCAGCAGGGCGTCCAGATACTGGAGGCTCACGAGGCCGCGTCGACCCCCTTCCGGCACACGTTTCTGGCTCACGCCAACGACGGCGTGTTCCCACATCCTCTTGCCACGGCCGGCGTATTCACCGAGCAGGAGCGCATGGCGCTCAAGACCCTCGGGCTTCCGCTCACGACACGCGTGGAAGCCCTGGAGCGCGAGCACCGCCTGTGGCGGGCGATCGTGAGCGGACCAGACATAACGATCACCTACCGAACGACCGATGCGAGCGGCGTCCCCCGGCTCCCCTCCCCTCTCGTACCGGATCACGATCCCGGGAGCGAGATTCCGCGAACGCGCATGGAGGTCACACCCCGCGGCGACGACGCGGAGGATCCCGGGGAACTCGCCGTGAGCCGTCCGGAGCTGACTCAGGGTGACGTGGCCCGCTTCGGAAGGATCCGCAGGGGAGGCGATCGCTCCGCGTTCCATACACCGGATCCGCACCGCGTGGGACACGCCGTACTGACCGCTTTCGCCGACGAGCTCCGCTCCGGCCATCTCGACCCCTTCATCGACACCGAGGGAGAGTTGTTCGGCGAGGCCCCCATCGCGGCCGAGCGCGGCGGAACCGAAGAGGAGCCACCCACGGTCGACTCCTCCGCAGCCGCTGCGCTGTTCGGGGTACGACGGCCGCTCTCCGAACAACCGACGGCGTGGAACGGCAAGATCCGTGATCCATGGGTCCTGGCATACATCCGAGAGCATTTCGGAGAGGATCGCCAGTGGTCCGCGACCCAGCTCGAGGCCTATGGACGGCGCCCGTTCGATTTCTTCCTCGACCGCGTGCTCGGTTTGGGTGACATGGAGGAGGCGGACGAAGAGACGAGCCCCCTCACATACGGAAGCATCGCGCACGCGATACTCCAGCGCTTCTTCGAGTCACTCGAGACCCCTCACCCGACGTCCTTCGATCCGCGGGCGCACCGGCACCTGGACCGGGCGTTCGAAGCGATCTGCGGTGCCTACGAACATGCGGAGGGCGAATGGCTCGGCGTCCCGCACGTGTGGCGCGCCAAGCGAGCCGAGCTGCGTGACCGGCTCGAGCGATTCCTGACCTGGGAGCTCGAGAAAGCGCGCGGGTCTCCCATCGCGCTCGAGCTGGCGTTCGGCCTGGGGAAGGATCGGCCCGCCGTGGATCTCTCCGGGGCGGACAGATGTGGGGCGCACCAGCACCTGATCCTCGGAGGGCGGATCGACCGGGTCGATCGGACCGGGGAGGCGGAGGACGCTCCCCTTCGCATCATCGATTACAAGAGCGGATCGTACGTCCCCACGGCCGGCGCGTACAAGGATGGTGCCGGCCTGCAAACCGCGCTGTATATGGCCGCCGTCCAGGAGCTCGGGATCGGATCAGCCGCCGAAGGCGTGTACCGGTCGCTCAAGAACCGCAGGAACCAATCCAAGCTCAAGGCGAGCGGCGTCGAAGCCATACTCCGGTTCGCACGCAGCATCCCCGCGCGGATCAGGGGAGGCCTGTTCGAGGCCGTACAGGCCCGCTCCACCGCTATCGCCCCCTGGCAACCGGGGCCGGATCTCACGCGCTCGACAGCTCACGTCACGGGGGGTACGCGCTTCGACGCCGTCCCCGGGTCGGTCGAGTCGTCCGTGAGCGACGAGCCGGTGCGGGGAGAGGTCGACTGATGGCGGAGATTCGGTGGACGGCCGAGCAGATCGCGGCCATCACGGCGGGCGAGGACGTGCTCCTCGCCGCGAGCGCCGGCACGGGGAAGACGACGACCATCGTCGGCAAGATCCTGTGGTATCTGGGGCTTCCGGTCGGTGTGGATCGAGGTGACGGCCGGCCGCTCCCACCCTGCCCGGCGCCCGGCTCACTCGACCAGATCGGCGCGATCACCTTCACCGAGAAGGCCGCGCATGATCTGAAGGCGAAGCTGCGGCGCGCGATCGAGAGGACCGAGGCGGGGAAAGAGCTTCGTTGGGAGCTTGACCGGGCTACGGTCGGGACGATCCACAGCTTCTGCGCCGACCTCCTCCGCGATCACGCGCTGCGACTCGACGTGGACCCGACGTTCGCGATCCTGGACGAGCGAGAGACGCGTCTCGAGCAGGACCGGATCATCCGCGAGGTGATCCACATCGCGCTCGAGAACGAAGAGGCTGGCGCGGTCGAGCTCGTAAAACGGTTCGGCATTACCGGTTGGCGCATGCAACCGGGCGCCGTGGGCCGGGTGCGCGACGTGTTGCGGGATCTTCGGTGGCGACCCAGGCAGTACGACCAGTGGTTGCGCGACGCACCCCCGCTCGCTCCCGGAGCACCGGTCCAGCGCGAGCTGGATCCCGCGGTCCTGCGCGAACGGGCGCGCTTCGCGGGCGCCTGGGACGCGGAGGATTCGGGGTTCGACGACGCATCGCTGGCGCTTGCGGGTGCCCTGTACCGACTTGCCCGACGAGGGGCGCACGCGTGGCTGGAGTGGCTCGAGCGCGAGAACCTTCGCGACTTCGACAGCTTGATTCTCGACACCCGGCGCCTGCTCACGCGTCCCGCGACCCGACCGGCGCTCGAGGCGATTCAGTCGCGGTATCGACTGCTGATCATCGATGAGTTCCAGGACACGGATCGAGCGCAATGGGAGATCGCGCGGGCTGTGGCGGGCGTGGGGGCGGATGCAACGGATCCGCAGCCGCGACCACAGCTTCTGGTGGTCGGTGACCCGAAACAGAGCATCTATCGGTTCCGGGGAGCCGATGTCGGGGTGTGGAACGAAGCGCTGGAGGCGCTCTGCGGAGAGCGGGCCCCGCTGCAGCTCAGCCACAACTTCCGCAGCGAGCCCAGGCTGGTCGCGTTCGTAAACCGGATCGGCGGCGTGGCGTTCGGCGAGACCGCGAACGCGATCGGGCGCGGGTCCCCCGCTCACCGGGTCGACTACCGGGCTTTGAGCCCATCCCGTGAGCCGTCGGCGGCGGCGGGTCTCGAGTGGCTCCCGACGGACGACGCCGCCAATCAGAGCGATCGCGCCGAGTTGGAAGGGCGCCTGGTGGCCACGCGGATCCGGCAACTCGTCTCCGACGCCACGGTGGTGGATCCTGACACGGGAGTCGGCCGTCCGTGTGCGCACCGCGACATCGCGATTCTGGGTCGCCGGAATCTGGATCTCGCCGCCCTCGAGAGCTCGCTCCGATCGTACGGAATCCCGTTCTACAACTCCGCGACCGGAGGTCTCGCGGACCAGCAAGCGGTGCTCGACCTGGTCACGGCCCTCCGCCTCATCGACAACCCGTTCAACGACCTGCACGCGTTCGCCTTCCTGAGATCCCCATTCGTGGGGCTGCGCGATGAAGTGTTGGCACGGATCGGTCTCGATTCGTTCGACAATGCCGATCGTACTCCCCACTCCGAGTCGTTCCTCACGCGGGCGGAAGCATACCTGTGGCTGGTCGATCAAGGGTCCCTGGATTGGTACGAAGCCCCTGAGAGCCCGGACATCGGTCGGCTCGAGCGACGGGCGCTGGCGGACGGGCTGGGCGCGGTTCGCGAGGCACAACGTCTCATCGACCGGGCGGACGTGGTCGAGCTGCTCGAGCGGTTGCTCGATCGCACCGGGTACCGGCTCCATCTGGAGCTGCGCGAGGGCGCGTCGGAGGCGCTCGCCAACATCGAGCGTTTCCTGGCCCTTCTCGAGGAGTACCGCCACCTCCCGGTGGGACGTTTTCTGGAGCTCTGGAATCGGTGGGGCGAGGAGGACCTCGGGCTCCCACAAGCGCGGCTCCACTCCAGTGGGGATGATGTGGTCACCCTCAGCACCATCCACTCGGCGAAGGGTCTGGAGTGGCCGGCGGTGTTCCTCATCAACACCGGGCTCGAACTGGTTCACAAGGGCCGGCTGACGAACGCCTTCTGGACGGATCCGGATCTGGGCCCGGTCTTCATCCCCCGCGTCGGCGAGCGGGGCGCGCGTGCAGAGCGAGCACTGGAACGCTGGGTACTCCAGGAGGAGGCGGAGGCCGCCAGACTCCTCTACGTGGGGATGACCCGCGCCCGTGACCGCCTCATCGTTTCCGGCGTGACGCAAGGACTCGAACGCAAGGGCAGCTTCGCGCGCTGGCTCTCGGAGGAGCTACCCGACGCGAAGGAGGCGCACGAGGCCCGTCACCTGTCGGGGTGGCCGGATGCATCGGGCGAGAACGGTCCGGCGGATCGACCCGGCCGATCGCAGTCCCCTTCCGCGCACAGTATCGATCCGATGACCGGAACGGGTCGGCAAATCGATGCGTTCGGGTTCGACGCCGAGTTGCTCGACGAGGCCGGGCAATTCGATCTCTTCACGTCCCCCGCGCGCGGCCTGGAAGGCACCGACGCGCCGGACGTGAACCCGGGAGCGCCCGACGAGGTGGATGCGGCGGTGAGCCCACCGATGATCATCGGGCGTGCCGCGGCGGCGATCCAGACCTCGCTCTCGGCCCTTCCCGCCTCGTTGGCATGGTTGGATGGACTGGAGTCGAGCGAGTGGCCCGTCAGCGTGGGCGCGATCGAAGTGCCGGCGCACCGTTTCTCTACCTCCGCGACGGAGATCATGATGCGCGAGCGCGACCCGGACAGGTGGGCGCTTCGCTACCGTCACGGCGTCCTGCTCGAGAGAGAGTTCCTACGACTGGGGGTCGCCGACGGCACCGTCCCGGCTACGGTACGCGGCACGCTGATTCACGGGGTCCTCGAGCGAATCGGCGAAGCAGAGGAACTCGCAAACATACTCAACGAGACGATCGCGACAACGGGTTTCGTGGATCTCGAGAACTTGCTCGAGACCGGAGCTCCGTACCGCGTCGCGCTGGAGCGCGAGATCGAGGCGGTCGTCCGGAGTCCGGAATGGGAGTGGTACCTGGAAGGGCGGCCGCACCGCGAGCTGGCGTTCGTTCACCTGCGCACCGAGCGGAATTGGCTTGGCGGAGCGCTCGATCTGTATCGGCCGCCCGTGTCGGACGGCGCTCCGCGGGCGGATGGTATGGCTCCTGTCGCGGAACCTTCCCTGTTCGGACCGTCCGCTGCCGACCGTGACCGGCTGGAACGGGAGGCGTGGATCGTCGATTTCAAGACGCACCAGATCGGCACCGACGAAGTCGAGGAGGCGGCGCAGGAGTACGCGACTCAGGTGCGGACCTACCGAGATGCGGCCGAGGCGCTCTTGGCCCCGACCGCGGAGTCACCTCCCCGGGTTCGTATCGCCCTCCACTTCACGCACCCGAACGTGGCCCGCGAAATGTAGGTGCGGGCGCGTGACTCGAGCTGTGCGTGAGCCCCACCACCACGGCGCCCGCCGGGATCGGCCCGTCGAAGACCTCAGCGCCCCGGGCGCGTGACCCGCACACCGCCGTTCGTGGTCACGACACGAACCGGAGCTCCTCCACTCCCGAGATCGGCGGAGAGCCGGCGCCCGATCCTTCCGCTGACCGTGATCGGGAAGTCGACGGAGAAACCGCCGTTGGTGGTCGCCGCTTCCAGGTGAGCGGAGTAGCCCTCGGGAACCACGAGGTTCACGCCACCGTTCGTCGTCCGCGCGTCCAGCCCCTCGCCCTGCCAACGGCTCCCCGACAGCTGGATGTGCAGACCGCCGTTCGTCGTCCGCCCCCGCACGTCGCCGCCGACATCGCCCAGGTGGAGACCTCCGTTCGTCGTCTCCAGCTCGAGCTGCCCGCGGACACCCTCGACCCCGATCCCTCCGTTCATCGAGGTGAGGTCGAGATCGTATTCACGCGGAACGAAGATCCGATAGCTCACCGACCACCCCTCGCGTCTTCGGGTATCCGGGCCGTCCGCGCGCACGGTCGCGTCCCTCTCGATCTCGACCTGACTCGCGATCGCCCGTGCTCGCTCCTCGCTCTCCGCGCGCCCCACGACCTTGGCCTGGACGAGCACCTCGTTCCGATCCCAAGCCTCGACGTCGATGCCCCCGTTCGGGCGGGCGTTGACCCGCAACGAGCCGGAGGCCGAGAGGGTGAATTCGCGCACTTCGCAGTGTCGCGGTCGGCTCCGATCCCCTTCGTCGTCGCACCAGTCCCGGGTCGCCTGGGCGGCGAGGGTCGCCGGGAGGGCCAGCGCGAGCAGACCCACGCACTTCGCGGTCCGGACCCCGGACCAAGCTGACTTGAGCATGTAGACCTTCCTCCTGAGTCCTTACGTGCCACGATCCCGATCAGTTAGAGTGTGTTTGACGGCAAAGGGTTGCGATGCCCGACCACAGGCGTGGACTACAACCTTTTCGCGCCTGCGGCCATCCCAATCCGTGAATTAACCATGACGACGATGAGCCCGGTGGCGGAAACGACCGATCGGCACGAGATACACGCCGAGGAAGCAGCGGATGTCGCTTCCGCCGTGGGCGGCGACATGGCGGCGTTCGAGCGCCTGTACCAACGGCATGTTGGAAGGGTGTTCAGCCTGGCGTGTCGGATGGTCGGGTCGGAAGACGCACAGGAGTTGACGCAGGACGTCTTCGTGCGCACCTGGCAGAAGCTCGGGACGTTCCGCGGTGATGCGGCGTTCGGATCGTGGCTCTACCGGCTCGCCATCAACGTCATGTACGCGCACCAGAGGAAGCGCGCGACCGAGCGCAAGCGAATCGTCGCCAGCGAAATACCGCTGGCGATCGCGAGCGCCCGGCGGGATGCGGCGGAGATCCGGTTGGATTTCGACGTCGCGATCGAGCGGCTTCCCGATGGCGCGCGGGAGGTGTTCGTACTCCACGATGTGGAGGGTTACAAGCACCGGGAGATCGCCGAGCTGATCGGCATCACACCGGGGACATCGAAATCACAGCTGCACCGCGCGCGCATGCTGTTGCGCGAGCACCTGGACGGATGAGCGGGGCCAGCGGGACGGGGGCGCGGAACGAAGCGAGGCACGGATGATGGACCGCTTCACAGACCGACTATCGGAATACATGGACGGCGATCTTCCGCCGGACGACGCGCGCAGGGTGGAGGCGCACCTGCATGAATGCGAGACCTGCGCGCGCACGCTCGAAGAGCTGCGCAGTGTCGTCGCGCGCGCCAACACGGTGGCGGATCGGACCGTACCGGAAGACCTGTGGCCCGGGATCGCGGCACGCGTCCGAAGTGACGCGTCGACCGCTGCTCCGGAGCAGCCGGTCGATGCCACCGCCACGGGGACGGTGATCTCATGGCGGCGGCGACGGATCGCGCTTTCGATCCCCCAGTTGGCCGCCGCGGCGATCCTGCTCGTGGCGCTGACGGGAGGAACAGCGTGGCTCGCCGGACCCGGGGGGCTGCGCAACGCCTCGAGTACAGGGACGTCCAGCGGTCCAGGTGCCGATCCGGGCACGGCGGCGGTGATCCCCGTAGCCGACACCGAGTCGGTGAGCACTGCGGTTCGCTACGCGATCGCCATCGACGAGTTGGAGCAGGCCCTGTTCGATCCGGATGCGCTACTCCCACCGTCGACCGAAGCCAAGATTCGAAATAGCCTCCGGACGATCGACCGGGCCATCGAGGATGCCCGGCGCGCGCTCGAGGAGGTTCCGACGGACGGATACTTGAGACAACACCTGACCGCTACCATGCGCCGCAAGGTGGACTTCCTGCGGCGTACGACACGGTTGGTCGCACAGAGCTGAGGGGCGCAAGACGATGCTTACACATCTGATAGCTGGGACGGTCGCGGCCCTCTCGCTCGCCCAGGCCGGCGACACGACGTTCGCGGTGAGCCGCGGCGCCCGTCTCTCGATCGACATGAACGCGGGCTCGATCGAGATTCGGGCCTGGGATCGAAGCGAGATCCGCGTCCGGAGCGCGGACTCCGATGAAGAAAGCGTCGAGGTCTCGCAGTCGGGGTCGGTGATCCGGATTCGACCACGCGGCTTTTGGGAGGATGACGAAGCGGACCTCATCGTCACGATTCCCACGTCGATGGACGTCGAGGTCTCGAGCGGAGAGGGCGATATCCGCGTGAGCGGGACCCGCGGCTCGGTCGTGGCCGAGACGTTGGAGGGGGACGTCGATGTCCGTGAGGCGGCGGGCGGAGTGGTGGTTCAAACCGTGGAGGGCGACATCGAGATCACCGGCGTGCGCGGTGCCGTGGCGGTGGAGAGCGGCGACGGCCAGATCCGCCTCTCCCAGATCAGCGGACCGGTCGCCGCCGAAGGTATCGATGGCGACATCACTCTGCGCGGAATCGACTCCGACGCCGTCGCGGTATCGACGGTCGACGGGGATGTCTGGTACGACGGCACGGTAAGCAGCGGCGGAGACTACAGCCTCGTCACGCACGATGGCGACGTGACGTTCTCGGTGCCCGAAGGGTCCGGTCTGACGGTCTCCATCGCGACCTTCGACGGTTCGCTCCACCCGAGCTTCCCGGTCACGCTCCGCGGCGGCATCGGCCAGTTGACCGAGTTCACGATCGGCGACGGCTCGGCGCGCGTCGAGCTCGAGACGTTCGATGGAGACATCTACCTGATCCGACCGGGCGAGCGCACGCCCGAACCTCAGTAGACCGGCGGGAGGAAAAACATGCTTCGGTGGATCCCTGATTTCCGGATGTCACAAGCCATCTGCGTGCTCGTCGCGATCGGCAGTGCGGTGTCCAGCTTGGAGGCGCAGGAAACGTTCAGTTGGTCGGGCGCGATCCAGGGGGGCGACGTCGTCACGATCCGCGGATTGAACGGAGAGATCAGCGCGACGGCCGCGGACGGCGGGCAGTTGGTGGTCGAAGCCGTGAAATCCGGCCGGCGCAGCCGGCCTGAGACCGTCCGCATCGAGGTAATCGAGGACGCTCAAGGCGTGCTGATCTGCGCCGTATATCCGGACGCGGAGGGCAAGGACCCCAATCGGTGCGCACGCGGCGATGACTACGAGATGAGCGTCGACAGGAACGATGTCCGGGTCGACTTCCAGGTGCGGGTCCCGGCGGGGGTGGGTCTGGACGCTCGCACGGTGAACGGGGACGTGGAAGCGACCGGACTCACCGGTCGGGTAAAGGCCCTGACCGTCAACGGGTCCATCGACGTCGAGACACGCGCGACGGCCTCGGCCACGACGGTGAACGGATCGATCGACGCGGCGCTCGGCAGCTCGGCGTGGGACGGTCCGCTCAGCTTCAAGACCGTGAACGGCGGTATCACGGTCAGCGTACCGAACGGCACGGCGGCGGACGTGGTCATGGAGACGTTGAATGGGGCCCTCGAGTCCGACTTTCCGTTCACCGTGCAGGGCCGCATGGGGTTCCCACACCGCAAGCTGGAGGGGATCATTGGCGGCGGAGGTGAGCGATTGGAGCTCGAGACCGTCAACGGGAGCATTCGCCTCCTGTCTTCCGGGTGAGGTCGTGACCCGCTCCTAGGAGGCTGGGGAAGAACCCCGGCGGGTCGGGTTACGGACGCGTCAGCCGACCACGGCGACCGCCTCGATCTCGACGAGAGCCTCCGGATCCACCAGACCGGCCACCGCGACCAGCGTGGTGGCCGGTTTCGTTTCGCCAAACACGTCGCCATGCGCCCGGCCCACCTCCACCCAATGCTCGGGGTCCAGCACGAACATGCGGGTTCGAACGACATCGGTGAGCGATGCGCCGGCCTCGGCCAGCGCATCGGCGATAATCTGCAGGCAGCGCCGCGCCTGCCCATAGGCATCCTCGAGCGGCGCGATGCGTCCCTCATCATCGACCGCGACGGTGCCGGACACGTACACCGTATCGCCGGCCCGCACGGCCCTCGAATACCCGACGGACGCGGCCCACGGCGCGGCCGTCGGGACCCTCACCCGACCGGTCATGGGGCGGGCGCGAGCCCTATGGCCCGCACTCGTGGGTTCGAAGCTTCGGTAGACCGCTGCACGGCTCCTCCTTTCCGCCGCGACCGCAAACGGGGTCGCGGTGCGTTCTTCTCAGATCGAGTCACATGGGCGGCGGCGGAGGCGCCATCGCCGCTGTACATTCGCTGGCCATGCGCGCGGAAGCGAAGGGAACGCTGGCCATCCTCGGCTCTTCGCTCGGGTACGCCACTCTGCCCGTGCTGGCCAAGATGGCCCTGGATGCCGGTGTCGAGGTGCTGCCGCTTCTCGCGTGGCGCTTTCTCATCGGAGCCGCGCTGGTTTGGGTGGTCCTCGTGGCGACCCGTCGCCCGATGCCGCCCCGCACCATCCTGCTTCCCCTTCTGGGCCTGGGGGCGTTATACGCGACGAACTCGTTCGCGTTCATGGCCGGACTGGTGTGGATCCCGGCATCGCTGGCATCGCTCGTCTTCTTCACGTACCCGGCCGTAGTGGTCCTGCTGGCGCGTGTCTTCGTGGGGGAGCCGCTCACGGGGCGCCGCCTGACGGCCCTCGTCCTGGCCCTGATGGGGTGCGCGCTCACCGCGGGGTTCGGTTTGAGCGGGGGTGACCCGAGAGGCGTTCTCCTGATATTGGTCTCGGTCGCCCTCATCGCCGTGTTCATCGTGGCCAGCCACCCGGTGCTCGAAGCCTCGCCCGAGCTGGGAGGGTCCGCCGTCATCCTCACGGGAACGGCGATCCTCACCGCGATCGTGACCGGCGCCGTCGCGGACTTTGCCCTGCCGGGCGGCTCGCGGGTCGTCCTCCTCGTAGTCCTCCTGGGGGTACTCTCCACGGCGCTCCCGGTCACCCTGTTTCTCGTCGGGATCAAGTCGATCGGCCCGGCGCGCGCCGCCGTCTTCTCGACCCTGGAACCGGCCTTCACGGTGTCGCTGGCGGCGATCGTGCTCGGGGAGCGTCTGACGGGTCTTCAGCTCGCGGGCGGCGCGCTGATCCTCACGGCCGTGGTATGGCTTCGGCTCGAGCGTCCTCTGACCGACGAGCCGAAGCCTCTCGACACGTTCTGAAGGGGGCTGGCCAACGCTCAGAAGCGTCCCGTCGTCACGCGACGGGTGTTGTACGTCTGCCGCCAACTTCGATGGCCCTCGTCCTCCGGAAACGCTTCCTCCGGACCGTACGGGTACCTGGTCTGCGCGCGGAAGGGGAGCGGCTCGACGGTCTGCCCGGTTCCCGTGTTCAAGTCCCCGTCCTTGACCCAACCGTCCGTGTACAGCAGGAAGGTGCGCATCCACCCCTCCGGCAACGGAGGCGCTTCGTCCGAGCGGAACGAGATGGTGACTTCGTCCCCCGCATTCGTGATCACGTACATGTCATCGGGTTCTTGAAGCAGGCGCGTGACATCCCCATATCGCGTGTAGTAGCCCACCAGGTCGCTCCATTTCGACTCGACCGTGACATCGCCGTACTCGAACCAATGTGGCCCGTACCGCCCTCCCAACCGGTACTCGCGCGAGAACCCGCGATAGTGAAGGTCGGCGGTTGCCGGTGCGAGCTCCGTGAGGCGTGCTTCGTCCTCCATAGGAGCGACCCTGCCGGTCGTAAAGAACGCGTGGTCCCAATAGAGCTGCACGTTCGTCCGGATCCGGACGCGCCGGTCCTCGCTTAGAAACCGACCTCGCAAATCGGCCACGACCGTCTTGTTCTTCCCGGCCGGGATCCCGAGGTCTTCGATCACCGTCCGCCACGCCCCGGTCGCATCGCGCACCTGGAGATAAGGGAACACCGACCGCTGGCGCGAGGATTGCGACATCGCTGCGTTGATGCTGGCATCGGTCGGAAAGATCCACCCCGTGAGGTAGAGCACGACGCTGTCAGACCGTGCGGCCTCACCCAGATCCAGGATCAGGTCGTGCATCTCCGTCAGCCCCTGGAAACGCCCCGGCCGCAGGTAGGAGACATAGCGGTGATCCGCCGCGGACAGATCGGCCAGCAAGTCGTTTCCGCGTTCATCGGTCGCCGCACGCAGCGGGTTTCGGCGCGCGATCCGCAACAGCTCCAACGAGGTGGGCTCCGGGGGGACGAACCGCTCGTCGACCCTGATCTCGATCGAGTCGGGGTGATCGACGGCAAAGAGCTTCACCTCGTCGATGTAGACCGTCTCCCAGAGCTCCTCGGTGAGCTGAATCGAGTACGAGCCGTCCTCCCGCGGAACCAGGGCATCGGGCGGAATCCGGTTGTACTGCTGCGATGGGAAGCCCGGCGCGAACGCTCGCTCGCCGGTCCCACCGAGGATGCCGAGCGGCATCCCCAGAGCGCTACGCCACAGCACGTCGGTGACGAACTCGTACGACTCGCCGTTCCAGGCGTACAGGAACGGGCAGGATCCCTTGAGTGTCTGCTGCTCGACCAGGTCCTGATCGGTGCCGGGGAAAAAGAGGTCCTGCGCGACGCCGTTGGGCCACTCGACCCGGATCACATCGGCCTTCAGCCGGCCATCCAGGCCAAAGTGCAGGTACGGGCGGCTGGCGACCTGCGCCTGCAGGATGTCCCCTATCCGCACTTCGACGCGAGAGCCGATCCCGAACCGGTTGTTCTTGCGGCTCCCCTCGCCCAGACCCACCAGATCCAGGCGCAGATAATGATTCGCGTTACCCCCATCGTTTCGCAGGAGGCGCGCCCCCCCGTCTCGCATGGCCAGGAAGAGGTCGAGATCCCCGTCCTCGTTGTAATCGGCCGGGAGTGCTCGCACGACCTCCCCCGGCACCTCGGGAAGGAAGCGACCGGCATCGGTGAAGCGGCCATCTCCCTCGTTGCGCAGCAGGAGTAGCCCGCTGTCACCTTGATCCGCCGGACGCCCCCCCACGACCAGGTCCAGGCGGGCATCGTTGTCGAAATCCAAGAAGGCGGCGTCGTTCACCTCGAAACCGGCGAGCGCGCCCAGGGCGGCCTCCGCACGACGATCCGACTCGAAGCGACGGCCCGCGATGTTTCGGTACAGGGCGCCCGGCGCTCCGGCCGTCGCACCCAGGAAGAGGTCCAGCCAACCGTCGTTGTCGTAGTCGCCGACCGCTGCAGAGCCATACCCGCCCTGCACCGGAAGGCCGCTGTCGGCGGTCTCGTCCCGGAATTGCCCGCCGCGCTGGTTGGAGAGCAACGTCACCCCCGCGGCGGCGTGCGCGACGACGAGGTCCACATCACGGTCATCGTCGAAATCCGCGAATGCGACTGCACGGCTGTCGGCGTCCGGGGATCCGGCGACGCCCGCCTGAGCGGCCCGCTCGTCGAACGTGCCATCTCCGTTGTTCCGGTAGAAGCGGTTGGCGCCACCGCGCACTTCGTACAGGTCCAGATCGCCGTCCAGGTCCAGATCGACGAACGCGGCGCGGTGACCGACATCTCCGCCGTCCGAGTCCAGGATGATCGCCTCGCCAAAGCGGCCGTCCCCGTCGTTGTGCAGGAGCGCCGACGCGTTCTCGCCCATCAGATACAGATCCAGGCGACGATCGTCATCGTAGTCGGCGAATCTGGCATCCCGAATCGGTCCGATGTCCGGGAAGGTGGGGCCTCCCGAAGGCTCGACGAACCGACCGAGGTCGCCTCTCAGCAGGCGGCCGGGGGTCGATCCCGACCAGGCGTACATGTCCTCGTCCCGGTCTCCGTCGTAGTCACCGAGCGCGATCATGCCCGCTGTCACCGCCGTCGATCGCTGTCCGGTGGCGGCGCCTGTCCCCGGGTCTTCACCCAGCCCCGCCGTGGAGGACGCGTCGGTGTACCGCAGAGCGGCGAGAACGGCCTCTTCTTCCTGGATACGCAACGAGAACGTGTGGCTGAACCCGAGCTGCGGGATCCCGACCAGCGTTCCCGACGGGCCGCGGAGATCCTCCATTCCGGATTGAAACGGTGCGGTAACCTCGAAGTAGCGGCGAAAATCCGCAAAGCGCGCGAGCGCCTCGGGGACCAGCCCCGAGCGGATCGCATCGACCGTGGCTCGGAAGGGCTCGAGCCCGATAGCGGGAAAGTCCGGCGCCTGCTGCTGTAACGTCTCGAGCTGTGCCAGCGCGCTATCGGACGCTCGAGCCTCCAGGAGCCGCTGGGCCAGCTGGACTCGGGCCGCCAGGTTGCCAGGGTCGAGCTCGACGATCCGAGCGAGGCGCGCCCGGCCCGCCTCCGCGCTGAGGGTCGCATCGCCGCTGGTCCACTCGGCCAGTGCCCACAAGGTCCGGGCGTGCTCCGGGTTCAGTCGGATCGACTCCTCCAGCTCCCGACGCGCGTCCTCGGTTCGCCCGGCTCCCTCCAGGATGCGGGCCAGCGTGAGACGATGATCCGGATCGGCCGGCCGAATCTCGAGCGCGCGGCGGATGCGGGATTCAGCCTCCGAGAGCTCTCCGGCACGCAAGTGCACGAGAGCCAGGCTGGCGTAACCCGCCGCCTCCTCGGGCACGAGCTGCGTGAGCCGCATGAACTCCGCGGCCGCCTCCTCGAGGCGATCCTGCTGCAGAAACGTGAGGCCGGCCGTGCGCGCCGCGAGCACATCGGCGGGGGACACGGGCTCGTCCCCTCCCGGCTCGCCGCACGCGTACACGCCGAGGAGCACGACGGCGGTCAGTGCGATCCTGACCGGAGCGATCGGTCCCGGACCCGCCCGGGATGCAGAACGATTCATGGAGTTTTACCTGCCGTCATGATGGCAACGGGGGTTCACGGAGCACCAGCTCGGACCCGGCTTCGGCGCGCCCATGCCGCGTGAGGCCGCCCCGGGGCCAGCTTACGACCACGCTGTCCGCGGCCATGTGCTCACCGAGTCCCAGGATTACCGGGTTGAGCTCGGACTGGGAAAGATACGAAGCGCCGGTCCGCAGCATCCGACGTTGCGCTGTTTCGCCGGCGTACAGCGTTACGGTCGCGCCAATCGCGTCGCGATTCGGCGCCTCCCCGACAAGGCGTATGCGAAGCCAACGGGCCCGATCCGTCGGAAGGTCGTTTCGTAGCAGCTTCACCGGGCCTCCGTTTACGCTGAACACCAGATCGAGATCGCCATCGCGGTCAATGTCCGCGGTAGCGATTCCGCGCGCCACGATCGGCTGCGCGAAGCCGCCGCCTACCTGCCCGGTGACATCGACGAACTGGCCACGACGATCGTTTTGCAGAAATTGCGGGGGCTGCGCGAACGTGACGTCCTGTTGGACCGCGTTGATGTCCGGCTCGATGTGACCGTTACCGAGCAAGAGGTCAGGGTATCCGTCCAGATCCAGATCGGCGAACAGGAGACCGAACGTCAGCGGAAGGAGGGTGGATCGGGTGAGCCGCGCCGAGCCCGCGAGATCCTGGAACACGCCGTCGCCGATCTGCGTGTAGAGCGAGACCGGCTCGTTGCTGAAGTTCCCTATCGCGATGGAGAGCCGGCCCGAGCTCGTCACATCGGCGACGTCGATCCCCATGCCGGCCCTCGCGCGACCGAACTCGTCGAATGCCACACCGGCCGGGAGAGCCGTGTCGGTGAATGTCCCGTCGGCGTCGTTGAGGTAGAGGAAATTCTGGTACGTGTCGTTCGAGACGGCGATGTCCGGCCATCCATCTCCGTTGAAATCCTCCACCGCGACCCCGAGTGACTTGCCGTCCGGGTTCGCCAGCCCGACCTCATCGGTCACATCCCTGAAGCCTCCGCCGCGGGCGGGGCGCTCGCCAATCTCGTTCCGGTACAGGCGGCAGGATTCGCCCTCGTACTGGTGTGGCGTCGCATAAGATTTGTTCGTCCCGTCCAACGTGGTGAAAAGGTCCGTGTCCGGCGTCCACTGCACGTAATTGCACACGAACAGATCGAGCCACCCATCCCGATCCACGTCCAGCCAGGCGGCACCCGTCGACCAGGCAGGAGGAGCATCCCCTCCAGGTCGGTTGCCGCTGGTCCCGGTCAGGGAGGTCACGTCGGTGAACCGCCCCCCGTCGTTTCGCAGCAACTTGTTGTCCCCGACGGCGGTCAGGTAGAGGTCGGGATCTCCGTCCGCGTCGTAGTCCGCGGCGACCGCTCCCATCCCGTAGAGCGGGAGATCCAATCCCGTCGCGCTCGTCACATCCTCGAATCGACCATCACCCAGGTTTCGATACAGACGCGAGGTGGGCCGGCGACCCCGTTCGTGCCCGGGCCATGTCGTGCTGTTGACGAGCAGCAGGTCGGGCCACCCATCCACATCGTAGTCCAGGAACGCGACCCCGCTCCCCATCGTCTCGGGCATCCACTTTTGCCCGAACGCCCCCGTCTCGTGTATGAAGTCCAGCCCCGATTCCGCCGTGATATCGGTGAAGCGAATCGAGGTGGAGAGGGCTCGCGTCTCGGTCGTCGCATATGCCGGTCGAGTGTACGCCGGCGGGGTCTGGAGCGTCGTGTCGGGCTCGCCGCAGGCACCCAGGAGGCCGGGCGCGACGGCCGCGAAGAGGAGGCGCGTGGCGGAAATGCGGCTCATCCGGGCCTCGCGGGGTCCGTCTCCCGCACCGTCAGTTCGTGAGTGTGGATGGGCTGCGCCATCAAGTTCACGCCCGGGTTCGCCGCACGGTACGCTCGCGTCACCGCCTGCGCCGCCTCGTCGATCCGGTAGCGTTCGTACGCCGCCTCCGCCAGGCTGGCCTCGGCGTCACGTCCCATCGCCCGCAGGCTCAGCATGCGGTGATAGTGCGCGACGCGATCCTCCGGATCGATCTCCAGCACGCGCCCCAGCGCGCGCAACGCCTCTTCGTAGCGTCGATCCAGGTACCTGGTACGACCCAATTGCCGCCACGCACCACGGTCGTGGGGGAAATCCTCGAGAACCCGCTCGTAGGCCTGCGCCGACTCGGAATAGCGACCGTCTTCCTGAAGCACGCCCCCCCAAACCCACGCCGAGCGTGCGTCGCCGGGGCGGATCTCCTCGGCCCGTTGGAGGGCGTCGTATGCCGCTTCGAGGTTGCCATCGGCGAGCGCCACGCGAGCCAGGTTCAGCGGGCCATCGACCCGCTCCGGCTGTAGCTCGGCCACACGCCGAAATGGTGCTGCGGCCCCTCGGGTGTTGCCCTCCAGGAGAAGGGCGATGCCGTAGTCGTTATAGCGCTCCCAATCCGCGGACGCCCGCGGTGGTGGGATCGGATCCGCACCCGCCCCTGCCGACCCCTCGACCTCGAGCTCCACTTCAGCCGAGGCGATCTCCGAGATCGGCAGAATCGGTGTGCTCTCGAAGCGCTTGAAGCCCTCGGGATTCGACTCGAACGC
Source organism: Gemmatimonadota bacterium (assembly GCA_039589195.1). Lineage (GTDB taxonomy): Bacteria > Gemmatimonadota > Gemmatimonadetes > Palauibacterales > Palauibacteraceae > JBDHAC01. The sequence continues at coordinate 34,515 of JBDHHV010000021.1, forward strand.
GAACTCGGTATACTCCCGATCGAACTTTCTCCACAACAAGCGCGCTCGAAGCGTGAGCCGACGGCCTGCGAGCTCCGGGGGGACGGTGAACGCGTAGTGGGCCGCGTCCGCGGTGCCCGGACCCACGAGATTGGCGGCGGCGGTCACATGGATGTCTTGTGCGTTCCGCCGCCCTATTCGAGCGCCGGTGGAATCCAGGATGACGGCCTTGTACGCGTGCGCGAGCGGGTCCAGCCGATGGCCCTCATCCAGCGCGCCGCTGATCGCGACGAGACCTCCGTCCTCGTCGAGCAGGCTGAACTCCAGCCAGCCTTCGTTGGAATCGTTCGTGCCACCCGGAAAGGTATGCCCGACACCGCGGTTCCGTACGACCACGTCCACCAGGATCCGCGTCCCGGGACGTAAGCGCGGGCGGACCAGCTCCGGGGTGAACACGGGCTCCGTGGAGTCCTCGGTACGGAGCGCGAAGATGTCCACCGACAGCCTGTCCTCACGCAGGAAAGCCTCGACGCGGCGGATCGTGGCCGTGTCGCCGCGCACGAACGGGAGGGCCGTGTTTACCGCGAGAAACCGGTGTGAGCGAACTCGACCGTCCTCGGCGGCCAGATCCCCGAGTGGCGCGGGGACGGGCGGCATGTGACAGTCCTGGCAAACGCGAGCCTCCTGGGGGAGGTAGAAGGTCCTGGCCGCGTTCCTGGACACGCCGCTGTCATGCCAGTTGTCGTACTCGTTCTGCCCTCGCAGCCAGCGATAGTCGTTGACGGGCTCCGTCAGGCTGACTTTGTGGCAGGTGGCGCAGAACTCGGACGTCCCGAAGAAGTCCTTGCGCATCTGCCTCTTGTGGACGGTGGGCTTGGCCCTGATCGCCGCATCGTGCAGGAAGGCCCGCCAGGATCCGATCTCGGCAGCGGAGAAGAGATACGGATCCTCCTGCTCATCGGCGATGTTGTAGTTTCCGTTCCCCGTCCGGTCATGGATCTGGTCGATCGCGTGGCAGGCCAGACAGGTGATCCCCGCCTGCGCCTCGACGCTCCCTCGATCGATCGGCGCGTCCATCGTCCCCGCCAGCATCAACGCCTGGTCGTGGCACCCGCTACACCACTTGCTCTTGACCCGCCCGACCCCGTCCTCGGGCACTCCGAACTCGCGCATGTGGCGAGCCACCGGCGCGCTCGCGCCTGTCCGAGCGGCCCGCAGATCGTTCACCGTCGCCTCGTAAAACGGGTTGTTGAACGACGAGAAACGGTGCGCCGACGAAGCCCACTGCTCCGTGACATCCGGGTGACAGCGGTCGCAGGTCTCCGCCCCGATCGCCGTCTCCGTCGCGAAGCCATCCAGATCCACCTCGCGGCGTACTTCCTCGAGCAGCGATTCGTCGCTCCCTCGTGTGATGATGCGAACCGGGAGGTAGGTCCCGGATGTGGTCGTGGCGGGGGATGGGAAGAACGGGCTCTCCGGCGGCACGAACCCGCGTGGGACAAACGTGTCTCCCCCCTCGCCGGCGTATCGGGAGACGACCCGCCCCTTCCCGCCGGGGCCCTCCCCGAGCCCCCGGCACGTCTCGCCGCGTCAGCCCGTGGACCGCCATCAGGATCACGACCCCTGCCGCGACGGCGGCGATGAACCGGCGAGCTCCTCTCGCAGGCGGGCGCGAGTGGCTGACCCGGCGATGGGCGGCATATCCGAGGGGAATCAACGCGGCGCACAGCACATGGGTCCACCATGCCCAGCGGTGATCTCTGGTGGCTGCGGCAGTGAGGATGAAGAGGCCGGTCACCACGAGCGCGACTCCGACGACCACGAACCCGGAACCCGACAGGATGGACGCCCGGTGACGCCGCTTCCAAACCACGCTCAGGTGTGTGGAGAAGAACACGAGCGCGAGCGCGGCGAGGAGAAGGCCGAGCCCGGTGTGGGTCAACACCATCGCCTGGAAGAGTCGCGGCAGAGAGGTCTCGCCAACGGCGAAGAGATCCCAGCCGAGACCGTCCGCCAACCGATTCCCCAACAAATACAGCGTGTTGGCGAGCATGACAGCTGCGATCCCGAGCAGCGCCCGGAGCAGGATCCGAAGCCATCGCGGAAGGATCGATGGAAGCGCCCG